>JAKEEX010000562.1 GCA_022616315.1 Myxococcaceae bacterium | reverse complement strand
GGGCGGAGGCACGTCCAGGGTGGCCAGCGGGAGCGCGGCGAACAGGCCCGCGAGCCACAGCAGCACCTGGGAGCAGACCGTGCCGAGCCACAGCACCGGGAGCGCGAGGAGGGGTGTCACGACGAAGAGCGCGGCGCCCCCCGCTGCCAGCAGCGTGAGCAGTCCGCAGAGCGGCAAGCAGACGATGTTCGACACCAGGCCCGCCAGGCTCAGGCGCCCGAAGGTGGAAGCGATGAGCGGTGCCCCCGCGAGCGTCACCGCCACGCTCGCGCACAGCGTCTGCAGGGAGGTCTCACCGAGCCGGAGCGCCCGCACGCCCCAGGGGCCGACGCCCTCGAACGACGGTCGCCCGAGTGGCACGGCCGCCCTCAGCGCCGGCGTCAGCACCAGGAGCGACAGCACCGCGAGGAAGGACAGCTGCATGGACAGGTCCACGAGGCTCGCGGGGTCCACGCACAGCAACACGAGCGCGGCGAGGGCCAGCGCGTTGAGCCCATCCGCGCGACGCCAGAGCATGAGGCCCGCCAGCACCGCGCTCGCCATCACGGCCGAGCGCACCGCCGGTGGCTGCCAGCCGGTGAACGCGACGTAGGCCCAGACGCAGGGCACCGCCAGGGGCGCCGCCATCCTCCGGACGTCGCGGGCGCGCGGGAGGCCCGGCACTCGCACCAGGAGCGCGCGGAGCGCTCGCAGGAGGACCAGCGCGAGCGCGGCCACGTGCAGGCCACTGACGCTCAGCACGTGTGCGAGCCCGCTCGCCGAGAACAGCTCCTCCAGCTCCTCCCCGAGCCCCGCGCGCTGGCCGGCCGCGAGCGTGAGGAAGAGCGAGGCCGCCTCCGGAGACGGGGAGAGCGCGCGCGTCCGCTCGGCCAGCGCGGCGTGGGTCCGCCTCAGCCAGACCCGCCACCCCGGCTCCGGGCTGAGCACCACGAGTGCTCTTGCCTCGAAGCCGCCGCTGTGGCTCACCCCCTCCCGGCGCAGGCGCGCTGCGATGTCCGGCTGCCCCGGGTTGGCCGGAGCCTCCAGACGCCGGAGCCGCGCGCGCACCTGGACGCGCTGGCCGGGCGAGAGCGGCTCCAGCGGGCCCCGGGCGGACAGGCGCACCCGCGCACGCCTCGGCTCGCCGTTCCAGCGCGCCACCTCCAGGGTGACGCGGCTGCCCTCCGGGGAGGGCACGACGCCTGCCACCTGACCCTCGAGGAGGGCCTCCTCGGGAGGGAGCTCCGGGGATGGGGCGGAGGTGGCCTGGAGGGCCGCGAGCCCCGCACCGACGCACGTGAGGGCACCCAGGACCAGCAGCCAGCTCCCGGTTCGCCGGGCGAACACCCAGGCCAGCGCTGCCAGGCCCGCCCCCACGCCGAGGAACAACCACGCCCGATGTGGAGTTTCCCCACCGAGAGCCGCCCCGAGCCCCATTCCCAGTGCCGGGAAGGCGAGCGGGCGCGCGCCGAGGTCCTGCAACGAGAAACGATCCATGTCCCCCCCACGCCCACGCCGCCCGGACCTTCAGGCCTCGCCAGGGCGCCGACAGCGCCCACGGCTCGAAAGACGAGACGCTACTGAAGTCGCGTCCTCGGGGTCAAGCCGTGCTCATTGTCAGGAAGGGCCGGATGTGGTAGGGGAGCGCAGGCGAGGCAGCAGGCAAGGGTAAGGCCGGACGAAGGAGGCCAGACGCGTGCAGACCAGCTTCAAGACGGGCGACAAGGCGGTGTACCCCGGCCAGGGCGTCGGCGAGGTGATGGGCATCGAGCACACGGAGGTCGCCGGTCAGCGCCAGTCGTTCTACGTGCTCCGGATCCTCGAGAACGGGATGCGGATCATGATCCCGATCAACAAGGTCGGCTCGGTGGGCCTCCGGGAGATCATCTCCGAGGACGACGTCAAGCAGGTCTACTCCATCCTCCGGGAGAAGGACATCTCGGTGGACTCCACCACCTGGAACCGCCGCTACCGGGAGTACATGGAGAAGATCAAGACCGGCTCGGTCTTCGAGATCGCCGAGGTGCTGCGCGACCTCTACCTCCTCAAGGGCGACAAGGACCTGTCCTTCGGTGAGCGCAAGATGCTGGACACCGCGCGCTCGCTGCTCATCAAGGAGCTGTCGCTCGCCAAGGGCTGCACCGAGGACGAGATCGAGTCGGACCTGAAGAAGATCTTCAACCTCGCCTAGCGCGCCACGCAGCGGTGCACCTAAGGTGCGCCGCCCGTCCCCTCACGGACGGAGAGGAGGCACGCGGTGGCCGCGGCACGGATCACGGTCTTCAACACGCTCACCATGCAGAAGGAGCCCCTCGTGCCCACGCGCGAGGGGAAGGTGGGCATCTACGTGTGCGGGCCCACCGTCTACAGCTACGTCCACATCGGCAACGCGAGGACGTTCACCTCGTTCGACGTGGTCGTGCGCTACCTCCGCTACCGCGGCCTCGACGTGACGTACGTCCGCAACTACACGGACGTGGACGACAAGATCATCCACGCGGCGCACGAGACGGGGGAGGACCCCATCCACCTCGCGGCGCGCTTCGTGGACGCCTTCCGCGAGGACGCCCGCGCGCTCCACCTCCTCGAGCCCGACGTCTCACCGAAGGTCAGCGATCACATCCCGGACATCATCGCCATCATCGGGAAGCTGGTGGCGCACGGCGTGGCCTACGAGAGCCAGGGGGACGTCTACTTCCAGGTGAGCCGCTACCCCGAGTACGCCAAGCTCTCCAAGCGCCACCTGGACGAGCTGCGCGCCGGAGAGCGCGTGCAGCCGGGAGAGCAGAAGCGCGAGCCGCTCGACTTCGCCCTGTGGAAGGCCGCCAAGCCGGGCGAGCCCGCGTGGGACAGCCCGTGGGGACGTGGGCGGCCGGGCTGGCACATCGAGTGCTCCGCGATGAGCGCCCGCTACCTGGGCGAGAGCTTCGACGTCCACGGTGGCGGGCTGGACCTCATCTTCCCGCACCACGAGAACGAGATTGCGCAGAGCGAGGCGGCCTTCCACAAGCCCTTCGCGCAGTACTGGATGCACTGCGGCTTCCTCGACCTCGAGGGCGCCAAGATGTCCAAGTCGCTCGGCAACGTCGTGCGGTTGCGGGACGCGTTGCAGCGGGTGGACCCCGAGGCGCTGCGCTACTTCCTCCTGTCCACGCACTACCGCAACCCGCTCAGCTTCTCCGACAAGTCCCTGGCGGACGCCGAGGCGCGGCTCGAGTACTTCTACGAGACGCTCTCGAAGGTGGACGCGCGCATCGCCGGTCGGGACTTCGGGAAGGGCCCGCTGCATGGCGAGCCGGGCCGCTTCCGCACGGAGTTCGAGGCGGCCATGGACGACGACTTCAACGTCCCCGGTGGCATGGCCGCGCTGTCCGGCCTCTTCGCCGAGATGAACGAGCTGACCGACAAGCCACCGGTGAAGGACAAGGCCCTCGTGGGCCGCACTCTCCAGGCCCTGCGCGAGGACGTGCGCCGCATCTCGAGCGTGCTCGGCGTCTTCGAGGACGCGCCCGAGGCCTGGCTCCTCCGGCGCCGCGACCGTGCGGTGCGCGAGCGGGGCATCGACGTGGGGCAGGTGGAGGCGCTCATCGGCGAGCGGAACGCCGCCCGCGCCGCGAAGGACTTCGCCCGCGCGGACCAGCTCCGCGTGCAGATGAAGGGCCTGGGTGTCGACATCATGGACACCGCCCAGGGGACGACCTGGAAGGTGACCCCCGCCTGAAGCACAGCGGTCCCCGGAAGTGCTAAAGCGCGGGAGCATGACCGCGCTCCCCCTCCTCGTCTCCCTCCTGGCTGCCTCCCCGGCGCTCTCTCCGGCCGAGAAGGCGGCGGCGTCCACCATCACGGCCGACAGCATCCGCGCCCACACCGCGTTCCTCGCGGATGATCTGCTCGAGGGCCGCGGCCCCGCCACGCGCGGGGACGCGCTGACCCAGGCCTACCTCGCAGCGCAGTTCCAGGCCCTGGGTCTGGAGCCTGCGGGGACCGACGGCAGCTTCCTGCAGCCCTTCGACCTCGTGGGCGTGACGGGCAACGCGTCCACCCTCCAGGTCCGCAAGCCGGGCGGCAAGGGCCTCACGCTCCAGCACTCGAAGGACTTCATCGCCGTGGCCGGGGGCCCCATCGAGCGCGCGAGCCTCAAGGACGCCGAGCTCGTCTTCGTGGGCTACGGCATCCAGGCGCCCGAGTTCCAGTGGGACGACTTCAAGGGGATGGACCTGCGCGGCAAGGTGCTGGTCATCCTCAACAACGACCCCGAGGATGACCCGAAGCTCTTCGGCGGCAAGACGCGCCTGTGGTACGGCCGTTGGGACTACAAGTACCTGCAGGCCGCGAAGACGGGTGCCGCCGGCGCACTCATCATCCACACCACGCCGAGCGCGGGCTACCCGTGGCAGGTCATCCAGAGCGGCTGGACGGGCGAGCGGTTCCAGCTTCCGGGCGAGGACCGCCAGATGTTGCAGATGCGCGGCTGGCTCACCGAGGACGCCGCGCGCCGCGTCCTCCAGCTCGCGGGCCAGGACATGGATGCGCTCGTCAAGGCGGCCAACGCGCGCGACTTCAAGCCGGTGCCGCTCGGTGTGGCGGCGTCCACGCGCATCACCAGCAAGGTGACCAGGAAGCGGACCGCGAACGTGGTGGCGCGCCTTCCCGGGAGCGATCCGAAGCTGGCGCAGCAGGCCGTGCTGTACACCGCTCACCACGACCACCTGGGCATGAAGCCGGGGGCCACGGCGGGCCAGGACCCCATCTACAACGGCGCGGTGGACAACGCGCTCGGCACCGCGATGATGCTGGACGTCGCCCGTGCCTTCACCGCGCTGCCGGAACGCCCCCGGCGCTCCATCCTCTTCGCAGCGGTGGCGGCCGAGGAGGCGGGGCTGCTCGGCTCCGAGTACCTGGCCAAGCACCTGCCCGTGCCGTCGTACCGCGTGGCCGCCGACATCAACCTGGACAGCGGCAACATCTGGGGCCGCTCCCGGGACGTGGCCGTGGTGGGGCTCGGCAAGTCCACCCTGGACGAGCCGCTCGCCGAGCTGGCCCGGACCCAGGGCCGCGTGCTGAAGCCGGACCAGGAGCCCGACAAGGGTCACTTCTACCGCTCGGACCAGTTCAACTTCGCGCGGCTGGGCATCCCCGCCTCGTTCTTCTCCAGCGGCCAGGACTTCATCGGCAAGCCGGAGGGGTGGGGGAAGAAGGAGCACGAGGCGTGGCTCTCGGCGCACTACCACCAGCCCTCCGACGAGCTGACCCCGTCGTGGAACCTCGAGGGCGCGGTCGAGGACGCGCGGCTCGCCTTCCTGCTCGGCCTGCGCGTGGCCCAGGCGGAGCAGATGCCCCGGTGGCGCCCCGGGGACGAGTTCGAGGACGTGCGTCGCAAGGACCTGGAGCGCGCGACGAAGGCCGCACCCTGAGCGGACCGGCCGCCGGACGTCCCCCTCCCCGGAATTCCGCCCGCCACCACCCGCGGGGCGGTGTTAAGTCGCTGGGATATGCCCGGCTTCCGCCTCGTCAGTGAGCACCAGCCCCAGGGGGATCAGCCGCGCGCCATCGGCGAGCTCGTGGATGGCGTGCAGCGGGGGGACCGGTACCAGACGCTGCTCGGCGTCACCGGCTCCGGCAAGACCTTCACGATGGCCAACGTGGTGGCCCGCGTGCAGCGGCCCACCCTGGTCATCGCGCACAACAAGACGCTCGCCGCCCAGCTCTACGGGGAGTTCAAGCAGCTCTTCCCCGACAACGCGGTGGAGTACTTCGTCTCCTACTTCGACTACTACCAGCCGGAGGCGTACGTCCCCTCGTCGGACACGTACATCGAGAAGGACAGCTCCATCAACGACGAGATCGAGCGCATGCGCCACTCGGCGACGCACAGCCTGCGCACGCGCGAGGACGTGCTCATCGTTGCGAGCGTGTCCTGCATCTACGGCCTCGGCGGCGCGCGCAGCTACGTGGCGCTCGCCGTCACGGTGACGAAGGGCCAGCAGGCCGGGCGTGACGCGGTGATGCGCCAGCTGGTGGACGCCCAGTACGACCGCAACGACTACGACTTCCACCGCGGCACGTTCCGCGTCCGCGGCGACACCCTCGAGGTCTTCCCCGCGTACGAGGAGGAGCGGGCGGTCCGCATCGAGTTCTTCGGAGACGAGGTGGAGCGCATCTCCGAGTTCGACCCGCTGCGCGGCGCCCGCCTGGCGGACCTCGAGAAGGTGGTCATCTTCCCGGCGAGCCACTACGCCACCGAGCAGGACACCCGCCACAAGGCGCTGCAGACCATCCGGGACGAGCTGCGCGAGCGGCTCGGCGAGCTGCGCGCCCAGGGCAAGCTCCTGGAGGCGCAGCGGCTCGAGCAGCGGACGATGTTCGACCTGGAGCTCATCGAGCAGGTGGGCTTCTGCAACGGCATCGAGAACTACAGCCGGCACCTCTCGGGCCGTGCGCCGGGCGAGCCGCCCCCGTGCCTCATCGACTACTTCCCCCGCAACCTGCTCGTCCTCCTCGACGAGAGCCACCAGACGGTTCCGCAGATCGGCGCGATGTACCGGGGCGACCGCGCGCGCAAGGAGACGCTCGTCGAGTTCGGCTTCCGTCTGCCGAGCGCGCTGGACAACCGTCCGCTGAAGTTCGCCGAGTTCGAGGAGCTGGTGCCGCAGGCCGTCTTCGTCTCCGCCACGCCCGCCGAGTACGAGCTGCAGAAGAGCCACGGCGTGGTGGTGGAGCAGGTCATCCGCCCCACGGGCCTGACGGACCCGGAGGTGGAGGTGCGCCCGGTGCGCAACCAGGTGGAGGACCTGCTCGAGGAGGTGCGCAAGCGGGTGGAGAAGCAGGAGCGGGTCCTCGTCACCACCCTCACCAAGCGCATGGCGGAGGACCTCACCGAGTACTTCGCGGACGTGGGCGTCAAGGTGCGCTACCTGCACTCGGACATCGACGCCATCGAGCGCAGCGCCATCATCCGGGACCTGCGCAAGGGCGTGTTCGACGTGCTCGTGGGCATCAACCTGCTGCGCGAGGGCCTGGACATCCCCGAGGTGTCCCTGGTGGCCATCCTGGACGCGGACAAGGAGGGCTTCCTGCGCAGCCACGTGTCGCTCATCCAGACCATCGGACGCGCGGCGCGCCACGTCCACGGACGCGTCCTCATGTACGCGGAGGGTGTGACGAACTCCATGCGCACGGCGCTCGAGGAGACGGCGCGCCGGCGCGAGCTGCAGCGCAGCTTCAACGAGGCGCACGGCATCACCCCCACCCAGGTGAGGAAGGCCATCCACGACCTCTCCGCCGTCGCCTACGACGCGCAGCCGGACGCGCTGCCCCTGGCCGCCGACGCTGCGGATGACGTGCTCTCCAAGGCCGACATCGCCCGGCTCGTCCGCGACCTCACCGAGGAGATGACGCAGGCGGCGGACGAGATGGAGTTCGAGCGCGCCGCGGAGCTCCGGGACCGCATCCTCGTGCTCAAGGACATGGACCTGGGGCTCAAGCCCGCGAGCCGCGCGCTGCTCGCGGGAGGGCCGAAGGCGGACTCCACGGGTGGCGTCGCCGGTGGGCCGAAGGGCAAGCGCCGCACACCACCCCGCAGGAAGGGCGGGGCGTCCGGGAGGGCCTGACGGAGGGCGGCATGGAGGCGTGGCTCCAGGAGAAGCTCGAGGCGCTGCCCACCGAGCCCGGCGTGTACCTGATGAAGGACCGCGGGGGGGCCATCCTCTACGTGGGCAAGGCGGTGAACCTGCGCAGCCGCGTGCGCAGCTACTTCACACGGACCGGGGACACGCGCGCCTTCGTGGGGTTCCTGGAGCAGCTCCTCGGCGACATCGAGACGGTGCTCGTGAGCACCGAGAAGGAGGCGCTCCTCCTCGAGGCGCAGCTCATCAAGCTCCACAAGCCGCGCTTCAACGTCCAGCTGCGCGACGACAAGGCCTTCATCTGCCTGCGCCTGGACACGCGGCAGGACTATCCGCGGCTCGAGGTCGTGCGGCGCATCCAGAAGGACGGGGCGCGCTACTTCGGTCCCTTCAGCAGCGCGTCCTCCATCCGCGAGACGCTGCGCCTCGTCAACCGCTACTTCCAGCTGCGCACGTGCACGGACCACGTGCTGCACCACCGGAGCCGGCCCTGCCTGCTGCACCAGATCGGACGCTGCCCGGCGCCGTGCGTCCTGGAGGTGCCGCGCGAGGACTACCACGGGAGCGTGCGGGAGGTGCTCCTGTTCCTGGAGGGGAGGGGCACGGAGCTGCTGGACGGCCTGCGCGGGCGCATGAAGAGCGCCGCGGCGCAGCTGAAGTTCGAGGAGGCCGCACGCCTGCGGGACCAGCTCCTGGCCATCGAGCGGAGCCTCGAGCGACAGAAGGTGGCCACCACCGACTTCGTGGACCGGGACGTCTTCGGCTTCGCGCGCGAGGCGGACCGGCTCCTGGTGTACGTGCTCTGGGTGCGTCAGGGCCGCCTCAGTGGTGGGCAGGCCTTCCCCTTCAGCGGACAGGAGTTCCCCGACGAGGAGCTGCTCGGCAGCTTCGTCAACCTCTACTACGAGAACGACACCTTCGTGCCCGAGGAGGTGCTCCTGCCGCTCGCCGTGGAGGGACAGGAGTCGTTCGCGGAGATGCTCGGCGAGAGGCGGGGCGCACGGGTGCGGGTGCTGGTGCCGCAGCGCGGAGAGAAGCACGCGCTGGTGCAGCTCGCGTCACGCAACGCGGAGCAGGCGTCCCAGGAGCACAAGCGCAGCCGGGACGAGACGGAGGGACTCCTCCTCCGGCTCAAGGAGCGGCTGCACCTGCGCAACCTGCCGCGCAGGATGGAGTGCTTCGACATCTCGCACTTCCAGGGGAGCGCCATCGTCGCGAGCCAGGTGGCCGTCACCGACGGCGAGACGGACAGGTCGCGCTACCGGCGCTACCACCTCAAGAGCGTCACCAGCAACGACGACTTCGCCTCCATGTACGAGGTGCTCCGGCGCCGCTTCGAGCGGGGCAGGCGCGAGGGGAGCCTGCCGGACCTCATCGTCATCGACGGCGGCAAGGGACAGCTGGCGAGCGCGCAGGCCGCCATGAAGGACGCGGGCGTGGAGGGTGTGGACCTGGTGGGCCTGGCGAAGTCACGCGACCTCGAGGTGGTGGACCGCGACGCGACGAGCGCGCGCAGCCCCGAGCGCGTCTTCCTGCTCGGCCGGAAGGACCCGGTGGTGCTCAAACAGAGCTCCCCCGAGCTCTTCCTGCTGACGCGCATGCGTGACGAGGCGCACCGCTTCGCCATCACCTTCCAGCAGCGCGTGCTGCGCCGACGCACGCTCACCTCCGAGCTCGACGAGGTGCCGGGGGTGGGGGAGGCGCGACGCAAGGCGCTACTGCGTCACTTCGGGAGCCTCAAGCGGGTGCGCGAGGCGGGCGTCGAGGAGCTCGCGGCGGTGGAGGGGGTGGGCCGCGCCGTGGCCGAGCGCGTCCACGCACACCTCCACGGGGACGCGGAGGACGAGACCGAGGACGCGGTGCGGGAGGCCTCCCTGGAGGATGCGAGAGCGGACGCCGGCGAGCGCGCCGCGGAGGACCCCGCGGAACCGGCCCCGGAGTCCTGAGCCCGCGCCCGGGGACTCGCGAAAAAGCGCGATAACCTCCGGTCACTTCGCGGGTTTTTGATTGCCGGTCCACTTGCCGCTGATTTATAGCGGACACAGCTTTGCTCTCGTTTCATCGCACCTCCAGAGGGACGGCGACATGCGGCTCTATCCGAAGGTCATCCCCATCATTTCGCGTGAGTGCGTCCAGGCCCTGATGAAGGACGGGGACATCGAGGTGGAGCCCATGCGCGTGGCCGACGCCGAGATGGACCTGTCCGCCATCATGCGCGAGTACCTGGCCAACGAGGAGCGCGTGAACCAGGCCACGCGCGAGGCGCTCGAGCGGCGGGGCTACGACTACAGCAAGTTCAACCAGGTGAAGCGCGAGATGGCGGACGTCCGCGGCTTCAAGATGGGCGAAGAGGGCGTCGAGTACGTCATCAACCAGATGATCGAGTTCCTCCTCATCAGCCGGAACGTGGAGGAGGTGTTCTCAGCGGACAACGTCATCCGTCAGAAGGTCTTCGCCGTGATGAAGAAGCACCTGGACGTGGACGACGAGATCGACAAGGAGGCGCGCGCCCGGCTGAAGCACCTGCAGGAGGGCACCTCCGCGTTCGACATCGAGTACAACAAGACCGTCGAGCAGATTCGCCGCGCGCGCGGCCTCATCTAGCGCCGCTCACCCCCCGCGGGGCACGAGGGCCCGGTCCCTTCCGCCGAGCGTGCGGACGGCCGGGCCCTCTCTCGTTCGGCCGCGCGTTGCTGGTTCGAAGAGGGCCCTGGACCCACCTTCCCGCACGGGCAGGAGGGAGGGCCGATGGGCGCCTGGTGGGTGTGGGTCGGGCTGCTGGGCCTGCTGACCGGGGCCGCGGAGGTGGGGGGCCCGGGTGTCTCGGCGCGCGTGGAGGACGCTCCTGCGCAGGTGCTCGTTGGACCGGGGAGCTTCACCCGCAAGGCCGCTCGCGTGCGCGGTGACGCGCAGCTCGAGCTCGAGGGCCGCGCGACGCCTCCGGGTTCCTCGTCCGGGGACGCCGTGGCGTTCCGCGCGGTGCTCGTGGGCGAGGGAGTAGAGCTCGAGGTGGAGCTCCAGCGCGCGGAAGGTGACGCCATCGTGGAGCGCTGCCTCCCGCTCCAATCTCCCCTCTCCCCCTGGAATAGGGACAGGGTGAGAGGGTTGTGCACCCGAGCGCCGCCCGCAGCACGCATCTCGGTGTCGGGGAGGGGACGGGTGCTCCGCAACGGCCAGCTCGTGACGGACGACGCGGTCATCCACGTCCGGGTCGCAGTCGTGGCGGGAAGCGACGGAGCTCAGGACCCTCCGCAGTGGATGAAGGACGACCCTGGCTTCCACGTGGTGGTGGAAGGCCTCGCGCGGTCTCCGTTCCCGCAGGGACAGCTCCGCTTCACGTTCGAGAGAGGGTTCATCGTCACGTTCGAAGACGGCGTCGTCCTCGCACCCGAAGGTGCGCTCGTGACCGAGCGGGGCACCACGCCCGGGGACGATGCGGAGTCGCTCGCATCGAGAGAGGACGACGCAGCAGGAGAGGAGTGGCGCTCGGAGTGGATGATCTCGGTCCGTCCGGGACGACGGAGATTCGACGTGCTCCCGGGCGTCCCGCTGCCCACGCTTCCCGCGCCGGAGTTTCCGCGGGATGAGCGCGCCTTGCGCCTGGGCGTGGGCCCCCAGGCGCCGGTGGATGCCACTCCCCGCTCGCGCCTCGAGGCGTTCATCCGGGGACCGCTGTCGCTCTTCGGAGGCCCCGAGCCTCTCTTCGGCGGACCGCCTCCGCTCTTTGGCGGACCGCCTCCGCTCGCGGGCGGCGTGCCTCCCCTGTTCGGCGGAGTGGACCTGCTCTTCGGTGGCGTGCCCCTGCTCCTCGGCGGGGCTCCAATGCTCCTGGGAGGTCCTGCTCTGATCCTCGACGGTCCAGGCCTGCTCATCGGCGGCCCGGTGCCTCTCCAGGGCAGTCCACCGCCGCTGCAGGGGGGACCGGTGCCGCTCAATGCGCTCCCGCTCGAGCCTCCGGTGCCGCTACGAAGAGGGGACCTCGGCTTCGAGACGGGCCCTGTGCTCGACCTGGACGGTGGACCGGCGCTGAGGTTCGAGCCGGGTCCCCTGCTGGATGTGTCCGCGGAGCCGTCGCTCACCATCGACGGCACGGCTGTGCGCGCGGTCGAAGCGGCGCCGGTGCTCGACATCCCTGTGGGCGCGACGATTGGGGTCTCCGCTGAACCCGTGCTCCGCATCGATGCCAGTGGTGCGCCCGCCAGTCAGTTCGGACCGAAGCTCGTGCTCGAGACGGGGCCGGTGCTCGAAATCGGTCGGCCGCTGTCGGATGGCGCGGGCACGCTCGCTCCTCGACGCGCGGAGGTTGGAGTCGTGCAGACCCCGGGGACGAACGGCGCCGCATTCGGGCCGGGAGTCGCCGCGTCCTCTGCGTTCGGCCCCGGCGTGAATACCGAGCCCTTCGGCCCTGGCGCGCTGCCGGCACCGAAGATGGCGCAGTCCGATGGCGTGTCGAACAGCGGCGCTGCTCACGCGAGCTCCATGGGCCTTGCGTCCAGTGGCAGCGGGAGTCCGGTCGTGGTGCCGCTCAATGCACGGCCGGTCGTGCCCGTGTCGCGTGTGCCTCCGGTGGTGCCTCTCAACGCCGTGCCTGCGCCTGGACCTTGAGCGCTACCACTTCATCTGGCCTGCGCCCTCGCTGCGCACGGCGGGCGCTCCGGGACGCGAGTAGGCGGTGAGGGTGGCGCGCATGACGCCCAGGTCGGTGGTTCCCACGGCGGCCAGCGGGAGACGGCGGTCGTCCGCGGAGATCCACACGTGCACGTCACGTCGCACCCGCGGTGCGTCCAGTCGTGCCGCGGTGGCCTCCAGGTGCCACGCCTCGAACTCCCCGACAGGCAGGCTCACGTGCTCCTTCTTCGCCACCTTCCCGAACAATCGCCACATGCGGCGCCCCCCGTAGACGTCCACGCACAGGGGCTGGCCCTCCTTCAACGGCAGCTGCCGCACGAGGTAGACGGCGCCGGCGATATCCAGGGGCTCGGTGCCTCCGTACGTCAGCTCCACCTTCCCGGCGCGGCCTCCCGAGCGCCACGACACCGACGCGCGGCGGCTCCTCGGCGTGAAGGTGACCTCGACCCTCCGCGCCACCTCGTTCTCCACGGAGTCCTCCAGGTAGCGCCGCGGCCGCAGCGTGCGCGGGTGGACGAAGCTGGTGCCCGTCCCCTGAATCCGCCGGAGCTTGGAGAGGAACGTGTGGGTCCGCGCATCCACCTGCAGTGGGAGCAGCCCGTCCTTCACGGGCAGCACGCGCATCGTCATGCTCCCCGCGTTGGCGCCCATCGCGTCCAGGTCGAGCTCGAGCGTCTCGCCGGGAGCGAAGGCCGGAGGCAGGAGCGGGCCCGGCAGCGAGCGGCACTCGGCGTCCGACGGGACGGGTGGAAGCTCCGGCTGCTGCGGTGACGGCGCCGTGTGGGCCTGTCCACCCGCCAGAAGGAGCAGTGCCGCCAGGGCCGTTCGCATCGTGTCCTCGTGGAGCGGCGGCGCAGGTTCCGTCGCCGCGTTTGACGTCACTTCGGGACGGGCGCGCCGCGGCGGGATTCAGTGGCACGCCAGCGGGCATTCAGCCGCCGCGTGGCCTCGGCACGCACCTGGGTCCAGACCACCGGGTCCTGGCTCACCTGGAAGCCGGTCGGTGCCAGGCGCGCCGCGAGCGCATCCGCCCCTGCCCGGTCTCCCAGCTCCGCGAGCAGCCTCAGGTACTCGTAGTCCTCGAGCCCATCGCGGAGGTGCTTGAGGCGGAGCGACACGACGGGCTGGTGCGCCGCGCCCTTCAGCCGCGCCGGTGTCCCGGGGTAGAGGAGTGTCCCGTCGCCGTTGCCACCGAACGCGAAGACGCCCTCCCATGGGTCCTGCGTGCCGAAGGCGTGGACGGTGTCGAAGTAGAGCTCTCCGTCCACCTGGGCGCGCCAGGCGAGCGGTCCCATGGCGCGGTTGAGCGGGGCAGGGTGGTCCACCATGTACGAGGCCCAGCCCGAGAAGGCCCGCTCGACGGCAGGGTCCGCTGCAGGCCCTCCGGTGCAACCGTGGGCGAGACAGCTCTGGTACCAGAACACGCGCGTCGCGCTCGGAAGTCGGCCACGCAGCGAGGCCGTGCTCATCGGGTTGCGGCAGGTGGGAGGACCCGCGCGCGGGAAGAAGCAGTTGAGCGGCGGCGTCAGGATGTCCGCGGCCTCTCGCAATGATTCCTCGAGCGGCGACGTGACGAGCACGGAGATTCCTCCCGCCCGGCGCACCCGCGCTGCCTGCTGGAGCACGAGCGGGACGTCCTCCGGGCGCGGCTCGTCCTTCGCGTAGAAGAAGAGCTGCGCACGCCAGCCCTTCTCCAGGGCGTGCTCCCGGAAGGCGCGGTAGTACGCGGCCTTCTCCTCGTCCGTGCGCGCCTCCTTCGAGTCCCGGACGTCGAGCGTGGTGAAGCGGGCACCGGAGGGCAGGGCGGTCCCATCCAGGTACGGACCCACCTCCTCGTCGTAGGCGCGGAAGTCCACGCGTGCGCGCCCCGACTCGAAGCGCACCGGGGGCGCCTCCATGCTCATCCCGTGCGGCGTCACCCGGTGCGCGAGGAGCTCGCGGACGTAGGCGTGCAGGAGCGCGCGAGCCTCCGGCGTGGACGCATCCAGGCCGTGCCCCTTCGCGATGCTGTGGAGCGAGACGCCGAACGAGTTGGGAAGTGACGAGGTGGCAGGAAGCGCGAAGGGGTGGACCGTGGCGCGCAGCGGGAGCTCCTTCGCGCGTGTACCCAGGTACACACGCACCGTCCCCTGGTACCTGCCTGGCTTCTGCCTCTCCGGCGCACACAGCTCCAGGTAGAGCACCGCAGGGCGCTCGGGCCGGGAGCGCAGGGCCCTGTCACGGCTCAACGGCAACAAGGGGTCCGGCCAGGCGCCGGTGGCACCCATCGCGTTGGAGGGCGTGGTGACGGGCACGTAGCCCACCTGGAACGGAGTGACGGCGAGGGTGTCCTGTCCCGAGCGGAGCGGCTGCGCCTCCACCCACACCTCCTCGGCCGGTGGTGGCACGTAGAGCTGCAGGCCCTCGCACTCGCCGCGCGCCAGGGAAAGCTCCCCCGACACGTGCGCCGGCGCCTTCCCGGGCCGCACCTTCACGAGCGGGGACACGAAGTGCGGCGCGCCGGCCGCGAGCACCGCCGCCAGAAAGAGCGCTGCCGCCACGGCAACCTCCTGACGTCCTCCCGCTCCTCAGCTGTCGCTCTGGAGCGGCGGGGCCACCGCCATGCGGCGCCCCTCCTGGTAGTCGCTCAGCTCGGCCACCACCTTGCCGAGAACGAGGTCCGCCTCGATGCGCACGGGCACGCGTGCCTCGTCCATCGTCAGATAGACGTGCATGTCCCGCCGCGACGCGAGCCTCCCGGTGAACTCCGTCTGCACCCGGAGCTTGAAGACCTCGCGCCGACCGAGCGTGGTGTCCAGCGTCTCCGTCCCCACCACGTCCGCACGCATGGTGATGACGCGGGTGCCCGTGAAGACGGGCATCTCGTAGCGCTGGCCCACCGCGAGCGGCTTGTTGCGCAGGGCGAATGTCGCGGCGGCGACGTCCGTCACGCCCGGCGGCACGTCCACCGTGGCCTCGTGAGACGGCTGGCCCTCCTTCTGCTTGAGGACCATCGCCTTGCCTTCCGCCGCATTGAATCGGACGCGCATCCGGCGGCGGACCTTGTTCTCGTCCTGGTGGAACTCGCTGCCCACCGACGACTGCGTCTGCGTGTCCCAGTAGGAGATGAAGCGGTCGCGGATGGGGTAGACGCGGAAGAACGACTCCGTCTGTCCAATGGCCACCAGCGGCCACACCGGGCGGCCCCACTGCTCGGTCTGCGCGCCCACGGTGATGCGCGTGGTGCCGGCGGTGATGCCCAGCCAGTGCATCCGGTAGGTGGACTGCTCCCCGGGGCCAAAGGCCGAGGCCTGGGCCCGCGCGGGCTCTGCCGCCACGAGCACACAGCCAGCGAGAAGAGCGGTGAGAACGACCCTGCTGCGTCCGAGCATCGACGAGAACCCCCGAGCAGCGCGCCGCCGGCCCCCTCACGGTGGCCAGGCGACGCGGCAGGCGTCGGAACAGCCAGCCGGCAGTATTGCATTCCTTCCGCCCGGCCCGCATCGAGACGGGCACACCCCGTTCACATTCAGACCGGGGACTGTCGGGGAGGCGGGGGGCTGGTAGGCTGGCCCGTCATGTCCATGGAACACGACGACGACGAGGACGTGGGCGACAGCCCGGGGCGGACGGGCCGCGGCGCCACCGAGTTCGACTGCCCCTCGTGCAACGCCCACAACCCCGTGGACGACCCCCTCACGGAGGGGGCGGAGGTGCTCTGCAACTACTGCGGCAGCCAGTTCCAGGTGCGCATCAGCTCCGAGGGACGGCTGAAGCTGCGCGAGCTGTAATGCCCGGGCGTCAGCGCTCGCCGAAGAGGGCGGTGCCCACGCGCACGTGCGTGGCGCCCTCCTCGATGGCCACCTCGAAGTCGCCAGTGGTGCCCATGGACAGTCCGGGCAGCCCGAGCTCCTGCGCGAGCGCCCGGAGCTGCTGGAAGGACGCGCGGGACGCCTCGGCGGTGGGGCCGGGCGGCGGCAGGCACATGAGGCCCACCAGCTCGAGGTTAGGGAGCGCCCGCACCTGCTCGAACAGCGCGCGCGCCTCCTGCGGCGCCACTCCACCCTTGGTGGCCTCGCCGCCCACGTTCACCTCGAGGAAGCACCTCAGCGGTGCGCCCGTCCGGCGCCGCGACAGCTCCTGCGCCACCTCCAGCCGGTCCAGCGCGTGGAAGGCGTGGGCCACCTTCGCGACGTACTTGGCCTTGTTGGTCTGCAGCGGTCCGATGGCGTGCCAGCGGAGGCCCTCGAGGTCCGCGAGCTCCGCGGCCTTGTCCCGCAGCTCCTGCGCGTAGTTCTCGCCGAAGTCCCTCAGGCCCAGCGCGTGGGCCTCGCGGATGAGCTGCGCCGGCTTCAGCTTCGAGACGGCCAGGAGCGTCACGTCCCCGGGCCGGCGGCCCGCGCGTGCGCACGCCGCTGTGATCCGAGCGTGTACCGCCTCGAGGCGTGCGCCAATCCCGCTCATGGCGTCCTCCAGGGAAGCGCGAAGCCCGCCTGCGCCAGCAGCTGCACCGTCTGCGCGAGCGGCAGCCCCACGACGTTGGAGTAGCTCCCTTCGATGCGATCCACCAGGAAGCCACCGCGTCCCTGGATGGCATAGGCGCCGGCCTTGTCGCGAGGCTCCCCCGTCGCCACGTACCAGGCGAGCTCGCCCGGAGTCGCCGCGCGCATGTGCACCCGCGTCTCCTCCACGTGGTGCGCGAGGAACGCGCCGTCCAGCGCCACCGCGGTGAGCACCTCGTGGGTGCGCCCCACGAGCGACGCCAGCATGCGCAGCGCCTCCGCGTCGTCCGTGGGCTTGCCCAGGGGCTCGCCGTCCCGCACCACGGTGGTGTCCGCGGCGAGCACCAGCACGCCCGGGTGGCGCGCGGCCAGCGCCCCGGCCTTGGCCAGGGCGATGCGCGTCACGTAGGCGCGCGGCGGCTCACCGGGGAGCGGACGTTCGTCCACGTCCGCGGCCTCCACCGAGAAGGGGAGGCCCAGCTGGCCGAGCAGCTCGCGCCGGCGCGGTGAAGCGGACGCGAGCAGGAGGGTGGGCCCCACGTCAGCGACCGACGGCAGCCGCCACCGCTTCCTCGTTGACCTTTACGTTGCCGCCCTTGCGCAGCTCCTTGACGAAGGTGTCGGTCAGCTCGAACTGCTTGGCCTGCCGGGCCTGCGCGCGCAGCGCCTCCTTCTGCTGCTCGAAGTCCGCGTCCGTGGGGCGCTTGCGCTCGGTGACCTGCGCCACCACCAGCGCCTCGCCCACCGGGTACACGGTGGGGAGGACCCGCGCGGTCTCGGATGCGAAGACGTCCTTCGTCAGCTCCGGTGCCGGACCGAGGCCGGGCACCGCCGGGGTCGCCGCGTTGAAGACACCGCTCTCGCGCGCCTGGGGCTTGTTCTCCGTCTCGAACGCGGGGAGCTGCTGGCCCTCGGCCGGCGTGGGCGCGGGGTAAAGCTCCTTCAGCGACTTGCCCGCCCGCACCTGTGCCAGCGCCTGATCCGCCGCCGTGCGCGCCAGGGCCTGCGCCTTGTCCTTCTTGTAGAGCTGCGTGGCAATCTCGTCCGCCACCTGCTCGAGCGCCTTCGTCTCCGCGGGCTTCTTCTCCTCCACCTTCACCAGGTAGATGCCCGTCGGCCCCTCCACCGGCTGCGTCACCTCGCCCGGCTGGAGCGCGAAGGCTGCGTCGGCCACGGCGGGGACCCAGGCGCCCCGGTCCACCCAGCCCAGCTCGCCACCCTTGGCGCGGGTGGCCGCGTCGTCGCTGCTGGCGCTCGCCACCTGGGCGAAGTCCTGCTTGCCGTCCACCACGTCCTTGCGCAGCTGCTCGGCCTTCTGCATCGCGGCTGCCTTCTGCTCCGCGGTGGCGTTGGCCGGAACCTGGACGACGATCTGTCGCGCCTTCACGCGCTCGGGGGTGCTGTAGGCGAACCGGTTCTGCTCGTATTGCGCCTTGATGGCCGCCTCGTTTGCCTTGCGGAACTCGGCCAGCTGGGCGGGCGTCGGGTTGGGCACCTTGTCCGCGAACATGGCGGGCAGGAAGCGCACGAAGGTGACGTTGGCGGAGTTGCCCTCCTTGAGGAAGCGGGCCTTCACCTCGTCGTCGCTGACCAGCGCGCCGGACGCGACGAGCTCCTGCATCTTCTGCGCGGACAGGTCGCGTCGCAGCTCGGTCTCGAAGTCCGCCACGCTCTTGCCCATGAAGCCCGGGACGTTCTGCCGGTAGAGCTTGGGGTCGAACCTGCCCTGCTCGTCATGGAAGAGCGGGAAGGCGCGGAGCGTCTCGCGCATCTCCTCGTCCGTGGCGACGATCCCCCGGCGCTCCGCTGCCTGGGCGAGCAGCTCGTTGTCGATCATGGAGTCCAGCACGCGCTGCGGAGGGACGAGCTGCTGCAGGAGCTCCGCGGGGATGCCCTGGCCCTGGAAGCGCTGCAGCTGGAGCTGGTAGGCGCGGGCGAGGTCGGTCCCGGGAATCTCCCTACCATTCACCACGGCCGCCGCCGAGCCCGTCACGTCCTTCCGGACCGCGCAGCCCTGGCTCCCGGGACCGAACTGGAGGGTGAACACCACGGCGATGGCGACGATGAAGAGCAGCGTGGTGATTCGGCGCGTCGTGCTGTCTACGTTCATGATGTCTGCACTTCCGCTCTGGACTTTGCCCCCCGACCAGCCGAGCTTCCTCCGCCGGGAGGAATTGCCGGGGTGGGGCTGTTGAGGTGCCCGCGACAGGTCCTGCTTTCGGTGCCTCCCCCTGCCTGCAAGCGCTTGACTCCCTAGAGAAACGAGCGCAAAAATGCAAGCGATTTAGAGACTTTAGCCGCGTCGGAGCCTCCTTCCCCGTGCTGTCGCTGCTCAAGCGTTACCGAGAGCTCCTCGTGGTCAGCACCCTGCTGATTTACCCGTTTGGAGCGTTCCTGACCCAGGGTGGCCGCGGACGGGAGCCGAACGTGCTCGACCGGGCGCTGCTCGCTCTCATGGCCCCCGTGCAGCGAGGCCTGACCGCGATGGTGGACGGAGCCGTTGGCGCCTTGGACGCCTACGTGGCGCTCCGGGGCGTGCGCGAGGAGAACCAGGCCCTCCGCCAGGAGACCACGCTCCTCAAGGCGCAGCTCGTCGAGTCCGCAGAGCTGCGCTCCGAGAACGAGCGACTGCGGCGGGCGCTCGCCTACTCGGAGCGCCAGCAGGAGACGGAGGTGCTCGCCCGGGTGGTGGGCTTCAACCCCGTCGCCGGACCGCACAGCGTGCGCATCGACCGTGGCGAGTCGGAGGGCATCCGCGAAGGGATGGCGGTGGTGACGCCGGACGGTGTGGTGGGGCAGGTCATCCGGACCACCGGTGGCACCGCGGACGTGGCGCTGCTCACCGATCCCCAGACGCGCGCGGGCGTTCGTGTGCAGCGCTCCCGTGCGCGCGCCACGGTTGCGGGCGCCGGGGCCTCGCGCCCGCTCCGGCTGGACAACGCCCTGCGCACGGACGACATCGTGGAGAACGACCTGCTCGTCACCTCCGGCGCGGATGGTGTCTTCCCTGCGGGGCTCCTGGTGGGCAAGGTTACCAACCTCTCGCGCACCGAGCACGGCGTGTTCCAGGTGGCGGACATCCTGCCGGTGGTGGACATGACCAAGCTGGAGGAGGTGATGGTCATCACCTCGATGATCATCCCCGAGCGCGAGCCCGTGCCCGAGCCGCCACCTCCTCCCACGGTCCCCGTCCCCACCGCGGTCGCCCCGGGGGCCCACTGACATGCGGCTGCTCTTCACCCTCGGACTCGCGCTCCTCCTGCTCGCCGTGCAGTCGGTGGCGCTGCAGGCGCTCGGCATCAGCGCGCTGCGCGTGGACGTGACGGTCATCCTCGTGGCCTTCCTGGCCCTGCGCGCGAACAGGCTCGAAGGGGCCGCCGGAGCGTTCGCCCTCGGCTACCTGCTGGACCTGGTGAGCGGACGGCCCACGGGGCTGTTCACGTTCCTCGCCGTCGGCTGCTTCCTGCTCGGACAGTTCGCCTCCACGCTGCTGGACGTGCGCACGCCCATGTCGTTCGTGCTCTTCGCGGCGGCGACGGACGCGACGCACGGGCTGCTCGCGGCGTTCTTCACGTGGCTGACGTCGCGGAATCCGGCGGCCACCTCGGCGCTGCCGCTGCTCCCCTGGCAGGTGCTGCTCACCGCCCTCGCGGCCTTCGCCCTCTACCCCGTGCTGCGCCGGATCGACCCCGGAAACGACCGGCGCGAGGTGGGGGCGCTGCGATGAGCCCGGTCCTCGGCCACAACAGCCCGGGGCGCGACCTCAAGGTGCGCTACCTGTGGCTGGGCCTGGCCATGCTCGCGGGCATCCTCGCGCTGGCCGTGCAGCTCTACCGGCTGCAGGTCATCCGGCACGACGAGTACACGGCCAAGAGCGTCTCCAATTTCGTCAAGGAGACGCGCATCCTCGCCGACCGCGGGATGATCAAGGACGCCCACGGCCAGATCCTCGTCCAGAACCGGCCGTCCTTCGACGTCTTCGTCACCCCGGCCTTCTGCGAGAGGTGCGACACCGAGGTGTTGCCGCGCGTGGGCCAGCTGCTCGGCTGGGACGCGGCGACCCTGACGAAGGCCGTGGACGACGTGAAGGCGGCCCGCCGCAAGGCCCCGTTCCGCCCGGTGGCGGTGCGCATCGACCTGAGGCGTGACGAGCTGGACATCCTCAGCGCCCACCTGCGCGGCCTGTCCGGCGTGGACGTGGTGGCCGTACCCCACCGCGCCTACCGCACCAGCACGGTGCTCGCGCACGTGCTCGGCTACATGAACGAGATCTCGGAGCGCGAGCTGGAGAGGCCTCCGCCGGACGGGCGCCCCTACCAGCCGGCGGACTACGTGGGCCGGGCGGGCCTGGAGCGCTCCTTCGAGGCCACGCTGCGCGGAGAGGACGGAGTCACGCGCGCAGTGGTGGACGCGCGGGGCCAGTCCATCGCCGGGCTGCAGTGGCTCATCGACGAGCACGAGGTGCTGCCCAAGCCGGGCAACAACCTCGTGCTGTCCATCGACATGCGCCTGCAGGAGGTGGCGGAGCAGGCCTTCCCCGGCACTGCGGGGGCCGTGGTGGCGGTGGACGTGAAGACGGGCTTCATCCTCGCCATGGTGTCCCGGCCGGGCTTCGACCCCAATGTCCTCACCGGCCGCGTGACGGCGGCGCAGATGGCGGCGCTGGCGAAGGACCCGTTGCAGCCCATGATCTTCCGCCCAACGGCGCAGCACTACAGCCCCGGCTCCACCTTCAAGGTGCTCACGTCCATCGCGGCGTTCCGCTCCGGCCAGTTCTCGCCCCAGAGCACCGCCACGTGTCATGGCGGCTACCGGCTCGGCCGGCGGACCTGGCGCTGCCACCTGGACCGCGGCCATGGCGTGGTGGATGCCCGCACCGCACTCCAGAAGTCCTGTGACGTCTGGTACTACAAGGTGGGGGACACGCTCGGCCTGGATCCCATCGCCAAGGTGGGCGAGGAGTTCGGGCTCGGCCAGCCCACGGGCATCGGCGTTGTGGGCGAAGTGCCGGGCATCATGCCCACCGAGGCCTACCACGACCGCGTCCACAAGCGGTACGGCGGGTACATGAAGGGCTTCGCCCTCAACAGCTCCACCGGCCAGGGCGACGTCAACGTCACCCCGCTGCAGCTGGCGCTGATGTACGCGGCCATCGCCAACGGCGGCAAGGTGTGGGTGCCTCAGCTGGTGCGCTCCATCGAGGATGCGGAAGGGAAGGCGATCCGCTCCTTCGAGCCCAAGCTGGCGCGCCAGGTGGAGCTCAAGCCCGAGCACAGGAAGGTGCTCGTGGATGCGCTCGTGTCCGTGGTGAACGAGCCGGGCGGAACCGCCTACCGCGCGAGGCTCGAGGACGTCACCGTGGCTGGCAAGACGGGCACCGCGCAGGTGGCGCGGCTGGGGGCGGTGCGCCTCAAGACGCACCAGATGGACTACTGGCTGCGCGACCACGCCTGGTTCGCCGCGTTCGCGCCTGCAGAGGACCCGGAGATCGCCATCGTGGTGCTCAACGAGCACGGAGGCCACGGCGGCGCGGACGCGGCGCCCACGGCGCAGGCGGTGTTCCGCAAGTACTTCGACCTCAAGCGCGAGGACTCCGCGCGTGCCGCGGGCCAGCTCCCCGTGGCGGCCGCGCCGACCGGCGGCGTCCCGGTGGGCGCACAGAGCTTCGCGCCGCCCTCGCACATCCTCTCCGGCCAGCCCGCGCCGGTCCGGGCACCGCGCGCGTCCCCACAGCTCGTGACCTCCGGGATGACGCTGCCCGCCGCCGTGCTCGTCCCTGCGCACGGCGGGACGACGGTGCCCGCCAGTGCACCGGTGGAGACGGCTGCACGGGTCCCCGTCCGCGCACCGAAGGTGGCGGTCCTGCCACCCGCATCCGCGGCGCCCACGACGCAAGATCCGCAGCCCGTCGTGCCCGGGGCCGGTTCCGGGGAGCAGCCCGAGGGGCCCACGGCCCGGGAAGCCACGCAGGACTCCCCGGTGCGCCCGCGCGACGTCTCCGCGCCGGAGACGCCCGAGGAGACGGAGCCCACGCTCGCCCTGCCCGAGGAGGGGCAGTGACATGGACTTGATGCAGATGCGGGTCGAGCGGCGCATGGTGCCGCACGTGCCCTGGGGCGTCGTGCTGACCGCCCTGGTGCTGGCGCTCATCGGCATCTGGAACCTCGCCTCCGCGGCGCGCCCACCCCACACGCCGGTGTGGAAGGCCCAGCTCGCCTACCTCGGCATCAGCGTGGTCGCCATGGGCGTGGTGGCGGCGCTCAAGTTCCAGTTCCTCCAGCGCATCGCGCTGCCGTTCTACGTCGTCAATCTCCTGGCGCTCGTGGCCCTGCGCTTCGTGGGCCACACCGCGAAGGGCGCCGAGAGCTGGTTCAATCTCGGGCCCCTGCGCATCCAGCCCGCGGAGTTCATGAAGATTGGCCTCATCCTCATGATGGCCAAGTTCTTCCACGACGACTTCCGGCCCTCGGACGACCGCTACGGCTTCCTGCGGCTGGTGCGTCCCGCACTCATCGCGGCGGTCCCCACCGTCCTCGTGCTCGCGCAGCCGGACCTGGGCACGGCGATGATGCTCGGCCTCACCTCGCTCACCCTCCTCCTCTTCGCGCGGGTGCGCTGGCCGGTGGCCGTCGTGCTGGTGACGGGGCTCCTGACGGTGTCCGTGGTCATCTGGAACGACTACGTGCGCAAGTCCCCGCCGGACCAGCCACACGCCACGCTCCTGCGCCACCGGCTGAAGAAGCACCAGAGCGCGCGCATCTCCGGCTGGCTCGACCCCGAGTCGGACCTGCGCGGCACCAACTACCACTCCGCGCAGTCGAAGATTGCGGTCGGGAGCGGAGGGCTCACCGGCAAGGGCTGGCAGAAGGGGACCCAGACGGGCCTCTCCTTCCTCCCCGAGCAGCACACGGACTTCATCTTCTCCGTATGGGCCGAGGAGCAGGGCTTCCTCGCGTGCGTGGGGCTCCTCGCGCTCTACGCCATGCTCCTCCTGTACTCGCTAGGCGTGGCCTCTCAGGCGCGCGACCGCTTCGGTGCGTTCATCGCGGTGGGCGTGACGGCCATGCTCTTCTGGCAGGTGTTCGAGAACATCGGCATGGTCATCGGGCTGTTGCCGGTGACCGGCATCACCCTGCCGCTGTTGAGCTATGGCGGCTCCTCCATGCTGAGCGTGATGATGAGCCTGGGCCTCCTCGTGAACATCGCCATGCGGCGGCACATGTTCTGAGACCTCCGCCCCTCGCGCGGCGGCCCCCTTCTGGCGGCCCACGAAGGGTGACGCTAAGGTCGTCGCCCATGGCCAAGCGAGTGGTGGGGTCGACGGTCCGCAGCGTCCAGCAGAAGCGCCTGGAGGAGGCGCCCGGCGAAGCGCAGGAGGCGCTCCGGGGCGGGCCGAGCGCGAACCCGGTGTTCCGGTCCGCGACGGGTGGCTTCACGGGCGCGGCGTCGCGCACGGAGGGGACGCCTGCTCCAGCGGGCGTCGTTCCGCTCGACGAGCGGGACAACGATGGGCCCGAGCACCGGCAGTTCCCGCGTGCACGGGTGCAGGTGCGCGTGGAGGCGTGGGTGGACCACGAGCAGGAGCGACGCTTCAGCGCCTCCTTCCTCACGGACAACCTGAGCGTCAGCGGCGCGTTCCTCGAGAGCACGTTCTTCCTTCCGGTGGGAACCGCGCTCCGCATCCGCTTCGACCTGGACACGGGCGAGGCGCCGGTGGAGGCACGCGCCGTCATCATCCGCGAGGAGCGGAGCGAGGAGCGCAGCGGCTTCGGCATCCGGTTCGAGGAGTTCTACGGCCAGTCCGAGGTGTCGCTGGCGAAGCGCTTCCTCGTGACGCAGCTGAGGACCTTCGCCACCGAGTACCTGCGCTCGCCACGCGCAGGCACCCTCACGAGCGAGCTGGACCGCATGGTGGACGCGCTGGCGGCGTGGGAGCTGCTCAAGGTGACCCAGCCGCGCGACACCTGGCGCGGGGGCTGATGCTTCCACTCACCCCAGCTTCCCCTCACCCTGGCCCTCTCCCAGGGGGAGAGGGGAGTGGGGGGAGGAGAGGGGGCTCTCCTCCGGCGCGCCTCACGCCTTCATCGCGCGGCGTCGTGCGGCCTGGTAGTGGGCCGAGCACATCCCCTTTGAGCGGACGGCGTTGGGGCACCCCGCCACGCTGCACTTGCGCGCACCGGACGCAGCGCCAAAGGACACGCTCAGGCTCTTGCGCGGACGCCCTGGCCCGCGGCGCGCCACCGGGGCGGCAGCGCCCTGTGGCAGGCTCAGGGAGGCGTTGAGAACCCTGGCCAGTCCGCGACCGATTGCCTCTCCCACGCTCTCCGCCCACACGGCGAAGTGGGGCGGAAGTGCAGGGCCCTGGGACTTACGTGGGCGGGCCATGTCACACCACCTTCCGGATGGCGTCCTCCAGCTTTGCCTTCGGCACCGCACCGACGATCTGGTCCACCACGCGCCCGCCCTTGAAGAGCAGCAGCGTGGGGATGGAGCGGATGCCGTACTGCTGCGGCACGTCCTGGTTGTCGTCGATGTTGACCTTCGCCACCTTCAGGCGGCCCTGGTACTGACCGGCGAGCTCGTCGAGCGCCGGGGCAATGGCCCGGCACGGGGCACACCAGGTGGCCCAGAAGTCCACGAGCACCGGCTCGCTGGAGTCGAGGACCACCTTCTTGAACTCGCTGTCACCCACGTTCACCACATGCTCGCTCGCCATTGTTTCTCCTCGTGCCTCCCCGGCGGGTGGCCGGCCTTCCATACGCCGACGGCCCCCCGCTTGGAACACCTTTGACGCTGCACCCTCAGATGCCGACCCGGAAGGGGCGTTGCGCTGGCGGAGCGCTTCGGCGCGCCCCCTTGAGTGGTATAGGGTGTCCTGGCGTGAGCAAGCTCTTCCTGCCTCAGACGACACTCGAGGAGTGGGCCCTCGGAGAGAAGGCCGACCTCCACGACGGGAAGCTCACCGTCGCGGGTGAGGGCGGCGCCTGGCCGGTGGAGCCGGCGGTGCACTTCGTGAAGCTGGTGTCCGGCCAGGACGCCCATGGCCTCGTCACCAGGGTGAAGACCGAGCGCCAGCTCGCCTCCCTGGGGGCGGAGCAGATGGCCGACTCCGTCGTGCTCGGAGAGGCTGCATACGAGGTCGTCCCGGGTTATGTGGCCGCCCTGCCGGACGAGGCACCCGCGGGTGACCCCAGGAAGGGCAGTCCGGAGTCGGACCTGCTCGCGGCCTTTCTGCTGGACAAACTCTGACCGCCCGCCCCCCGGGAGCCCGTGGTGACCCACTCACTCCTCTCCATCGCCTGCCACGCGTATGGTCTGGCGGCGCTCGTGTACCTGGCGCTCCTCGTGCGTCCGGTGGAGGCGCTGGCGTGGGCGGGGCGCCTGATGGTGGGAGGCGGCCTCCTCCTCCACGGCGTGGCGCTCGCCTTCCTCTGGACGGACCAGGGCTCGCTCCCGGTGGGCATGGCGCAGGGCTTCTCCACCGTGGCCTTCCTCTCGCTGGCCATCTTCCTCGCGCTCGACGTGGCCTACCGCCGCCCGGTGCTGGGGGCCTTCGTCACGCCGCTCGCGGTGGCGGTGCTGGTTCCCGGCGTGCTGCTGCGCGGTGGGAGCTCGCCCCTGGACGTGGACGGCCGCCAGCCGCTCCTCCCGGTCCACGTATCCGTGGCGCTGCTCGGGCTCGCGGCCTTCGCGGTGGCCGCCATGGTGGCGGCCATGTACCTGCTGATGGAGCGGCAGGTGAAGGGCAAGAAGTTCGGGCTGCTCTTCGCGCGCCTGCCCTCGCTGCAGTTCCTGGATGAGCTGCACCGCAAGCTGGTGCTGTGGGGTTTCCTGGCCCTCTCGCTGACACTGGTGTCGGGGGCCTTCTTCGCCAGCCGGAGCCCTGGCGGCCTCTGGCAGTGGGAGTGGAAGACGGTCGCCACGCTCGTCGCCTGGGTTGTCTTCGGGACGACGCTCCAGGCCCGGATGTTCGGCGGCTGGCGGGGCCGGCGGGTGGCGCTGCTCACGATGGCGGGCTTTGGCATCCTCCTGCTGAGCTTCCTCTCGAGCTATGCACCCCTCGGTGGAGGCGCCTTCCGGTGAGCGCCATGGAGCTTTTGTGCATCGGCCTGTCGCACAAGAGCGCGCCCGTGGAGGTGCGCGAGCGGCTGGCCTTCGGCGAGACGCGGCTGACGGAGGCGCTCGCCGAGCTCCGCCATACGGGCATGGAGGCCCTGTGGCTCTCCACCTGCAACCGGGTGGAGGTGTACGTGGCGGCAGAGGACGCGGAGGTCGCGCGGGCCCGGGTCCTCGCGCAGCTCGCCTCGGCCGGGGGTGAGCAGGCCCTGTCGCATCTCTACGAGCACCGCGGCGAAGCCGCGATGGTCCACCTCTTTCGCGTGGCCTCGTCGCTGGACTCCATGGTGCTCGGGGAGCCGCAGATCCTCGGCCAGGTGAAGGACGCGCTGGAGCTCGCGCAGCGTGAGGGAGCAGCGCGGGGCGAGCTCGTCCGTGTCTGCTCGGCCGCGTTCGGCACGGCCAAGAGGGTGCGGACGGAGACGGCCATCGGGCGCTCCGCCACCTCCATGGCCAGCGCCGCGGTGGAGCTCGCGGCGAAGATCTTCGGCTCGCTGGAGGGCAGGGTGGTGCTGCTCGTGGGCGCCGGGGAGATGGGCGAGCTCGCCGCGCGCCACCTCGCTCACGCGGGCGCCGGACGCCTCCTGGTGTGCAACCGCACCCGCGAGCGCGCCGAGCGGCTGGCCGCGGAGGTGGGCGCCGAGGTGCGGGACTTCGCCCAGCTGCACGCGCACCTGGCGGCCGCGGACGTGGTGGTCTGCTCCACGGCGTCACCGCTGCCCCTCTTCACCCGCGAGTCGGTGGCGCCGTACCTGAAGGGCCGGCGGGGCCGCCCGCTCTTCATGGTGGACCTCGCGGTTCCGCGGGACATCGCGCCGGACGTCAACAGCCTGGACGGCGTCTATGCCTACGACGTGGACGACATCCAGAAGGTCGTGGCGGAGAACGCCGCCGCGCGCGCGGCCGAGGCGGAGCGGGCACAGGTCATCGTGGCGGAGGAGGTGGTGCGCTACAGCCGGGCACGCGCGCTGCGCGACGGGGTGCCGGTGCTGGCGCAGCTGAGGGCCCGCGCCACGGAGATTGCTTCGGCCGAGGTGGAGCGCACCCTCGCGCTCCTCGGGTCGGAGCTCACCGACAAGCAGCGCAAGAGCGTCGCGGCCATGGCCAACGCCATCGTCAACAAGCTGCTGCACCAGCCCACCATGAAGCTGCGCGCCACGGGCAGCGCGAGCGAGCCCAACAGGCTCGCGGACGCCGCGGCCGAGCTGTTCGGCCTGGACGCCGCCGACGACGTGCACGTCCCGCAAGCCGCCACCACGGGAGTCCGCTCCGGGGCGAAGCAGTGAGCTCCCTCCGCATCGCCACCCGGAAGAGCCCGCTGGCGCTGTGGCAGGCCCACCACGTGGCGGCGCTCCTCAAGGCGGCGCATCCAGGGCTTACGGTGTCGCTCGTGGAGATGAGCACCGCGGGGGACCGCTTCCTCGCGGCGCCCCTGGCCGCCGTGGGTGGCAAGGGGCTCTTCGTCAAGGAGATCGAGCAGGCGCTGCTGGAGGGCACGGCCGACCTCGCGGTGCACAGCCTCAAGGACATGACGTCCCACCTGCCGCCGGGGCTGCTGCTCGCCGCGGTGCCGGAGCGCGAGGACCCACGCGACGCGCTGGTGTGTCCCGCGGGACACTCGCTCGAGTCGCTTCCCCACCGCGCGAAGGTGGGCACCGCGTCGCTGCGCCGCAGCTGCCTGTTGCGCGAGCGACGACCGGACCTGCAGGTCGTGAGCGTGCGCGGGAACGTGCAGACCCGCCTGAGGAAGCTCGAGGCGGAGGGCCTGGACGCGCTGCTCCTCGCCCACGCGGGGCTCAAGCGGCTGGGGCTCGGGGACAAGGTGGCCCAGGTGCTGTCCACGGACGTGTCGCTCCCCGCGGTGGGACAGGGGGTACTCGCCATCGAGTGCCGCGAGGACGACGCGCGGGTGCGCGCGCTCCTCGCGCCGCTGGAACATGCCGCCACCCGCCACGCCGTCGTGGCCGAGCGCGCCTTCCTCTCGCGCCTCGAGGGCGGCTGCTCCGTGCCCCTGGCAGGATACGCCGAGGTGGAGGGTGGGCGGGTGCGGATGCGGGGCCTGGTGGGACGGCCGGACGGAACGCTGGTGGTGCGAGGCGAGCGGGAGGGCCCGGTGGAGGAGGCGGAGACGCTCGGCCTCGCGCTTGCCGAGGAGCTCCTCGAGCGCGGGGCCGCGGACCTCCTCCACACCTACGGGCACGTGTCGCCCTCCGCGGCGGAGCACGCGCCGGCGCAACCCCCTTCACCCGCACCGGTCCCCGGAGGGCGCCTCGCCGGAACGCGCGTCCTCGTGACGCGGCCACGCGAGCGCGCGCGGGAGCTGTGCTTCCTGCTGGAGGACGAGGGCGCCGAGGTCGTGTCGTTGCCGCTGCTCGAGCTCCTGCCGCCCACGAACCCGGCCCCGCTGCGCGCCGCCGCGGAGCACATCCAGCGCTACCGCTGGGTGCTCTTCTCCAGCCCGTCCGCGGTGGATGCCCTGGCGGAGGCGCTGCGCGAAGCGGGGAACCTGGCGCGGCTCTCCACGCTCAAGCTGGGCGCGGTGGGCCCGCGCACTGCGCACGCCATCGAGGCGCTGGGGTTGAAGGTGACGGTGGTGGCCGAGCGGACCACGGGCCTCGGGCTCGCCGAGGCGTTGAAGCAGGACCTCGCGGCAGGCGAGGAGGTCCTGCTCCCCGCGGCGGAGGAGGGCCGGCGCGAGCTGCAGGAGGCGCTGGAGGCGGGCGGCGTTCCCGTGGTCCGGGTGGCGGCCTACCGTGCCGAGCAGCTCCCGCTGGACGCGCAGGTGCGTGCGCGGCTCACCGGGGAGCCGCCGGACGTCGTCGTGCTCGCATCACCGCGGACCGCCGAGGCGCTGGCGGAGCTGCCCGAGGGCGAGGCGCTCCTCAGGCGCGCCCACGTCGTGGCCATCGGGCCCACGACCGCGGCGGCGCTGGCGGCCCTGCGTGTGCGCGTGGCCACGGTGGCGCGCACGCCGACGCCGGAGGGCCTGCTCGAGGCCGTGGTGGCGGCGCGGTGACGGACTCCCTTCCCATGAGGTGCTCCTAGGTGAGCGCAGTCTCCCGTTCCCGGTCGGACTTCACGCTGTCCTTCGTCCTCGAGGCCCTGGTGTCCCGGGGGCTCCTGTCAGCGGCCCAGGCCCGCGACATCTCCGCCCAGGAGTCCGCCGCCCGTGCACGCGTGCTCCGCTCGAGGGGGCACGGTGGAAAGGACAGCGCGCGCGACGAGGTGTCCCCGGTGGAGCTGGTGGCCGCCTTTGAGGTGCCCCTCGACGAGCGGGGCGGCGTGCTGGACGAGGACCGCGTCACCGAGGCGGTCGCGCACGCGGCGGGGGTGCCGTACCGGAAGATCGACCCCCTGAAGCTGGACATGGCGCTCGCCACACGCACGGTGAGCCGGCCCTTCGCGCAGCGGCACGCGCTGCTGCCGCTGGAGAAGGCCGGGCCCCGGCTCCTGGTGGCGGTGGCCAACCCGTTCGACGGCGAGCTCGTGGACAGCCTGCGCCAGCTCACGGGCCAGCAGGTGCAGGTGGTGCTGTCCGCGAGGACGGACATCCTCCGCGCCATCACGGACATCTATGGCTTCAACCGGACGCTCGCGCGCGCGGCCGACGACTTCGCGCCCACGGGGCCGGCCGTCGCCAACTTCGAGCAGCTGGTGCGGCTCAGCGGGACGCAGGAGCTCGAGGCGTCCGACAAGCCCGTCGTGCAGGCGGTGGACTACCTCCTGCGCTACGCGTTCGACAACCGCGCCTCGGACATCCACATCGAGCCGCGGCGGGAGACGTCGGTCGTGCGCCTGCGCATCGACGGCGTGCTGCATCCCGTCTACACCCTGCCCGCGGGCGTCCACGCGCCGGTGGTGAGCCGCGTGAAGATGCTCTCGCGCATCGACATCTCGGAGAAGCGGCGACCCCAGGACGGACGCATCAAGACGGAGCGCGAGGGTCGCGAGGTGGAGCTGCGCGTGTCCACGCTCCCGTGCGCGTTCGGCGAGAAGGTGGTCATCCGCATCTTCGACCCGGAGACGCTGGTGCAGGACATCGCCCAGCTCGGCTTCGAGCCGGACGAGCGTGAGAAGTTCGAGGGCTGGATCGACAATCCCCACGGGCTCATCCTCGTCACCGGCCCCACGGGCAGCGGAAAGACGACGACCCTCTACTCCGCGCTCAAGGCCCTGGCGGGGCCGGACGTGAACGTCACGACCATCGAGGACCCCATCGAGATGGTGTGGGAGGCGTTCAACCAGGTGCAGGTGCAGCCCAAGGTGGGGCTCGACTTCGCAGGAGCGCTCCGCCACATCCTCCGGCAGGACCCGGACGTCATCATGGTGGGGGAGATCCGCGACGCGGAGACTGCGGAGAACGCCATCCAGTCTGCGCTCACGGGCCACCTCGTCCTCTCCACGCTCCACACCAACGACGCGCTCGGCGCCGTGAGCCGCATGCGGGACCTCGGGGTGCCGTCCTTCCTGCTCGGCAGCTGCCTGCTCGGCGTGATGGCGCAGCGCCTCCTGCGGCGCATCTGCGCTCACTGCAGCACGCCCGTCAGCCTCAGCGCGGAGGAGCTGGCCGCGCTCGGCGCACCGCTGCCGCTGCTCCCGGGCGGCGTCCAGCTGCGGGAGGGAGCAGGGTGCGTGCGCTGCCGTCACACCGGCTACTTCGGCCGCACCGGCGCCTTCGAGGTGGTGGACGTCACCTCCGCGCTCCGCAGCCGCATCTCCTCGGGCGCCCCCATGGAGGAACTGGCGGGGCTCGCGCGAGCGGGCGGCATGCGCACCCTGCGTGAGGCCGGCGTGCTGAAGCTCGCGCGGGGCCAGACCTCCTTCGAGGAGGTCGTCCGGATGACCTCGCGCGACTGAAGCCCCACGCGGGGACGAGGGAGGTACTCTGTCATGGCGGAGCGCTCGCAGGTGGACGTGACGGACATCGAGGTGGTGGAGGACTTCACCGCGACGGGCCGCTGCGACGAGGGCTTCCTGCACGTGCGCAGGCTCCGCTGCCGCAACCTGCGCGAGGACGGGAGCCACTCCGCCATGTACCGCGTGGACGTCATCGACCGGCCGCGGCTGGACGCGGTGGCGGTGCTCGTGTGGAGGCGCGGAGAACAGGGGCTCGAGGTGCTCCTGCGCGAGAACCTCCGCCCCGCGGCCTACTTCCGCAAGGACCGCGCGACACCGCTCCCCGACGCAGCGCGCTACCTGAAGACGCAGGAGATCGTCGCCGGGCTGCTCGAGCCCACCGACGTGGGCGAGGCGGGGCTCCTCCACCGCGCAGTGGAGGAGGTGCGCGAGGAGGGTGGCTACCACGTGACGCCACGTGACATCCGCCCGCTCGGCGGCGCGTTCTTCGTCGCCCCTGGAATCCTCTCGGAGAAGATCTTCCTCACCGAGGTGGACGTCACGGGGCGCGCGCAGCATCCGCCGCCGGGCGACGGCTCACCGCTGGAGGAGGGTTGCCGTGTGCGCTGGAGTCCGCTCGATGAGGTGCTCGCGGCGTGCGTCCGCGGAGAGCTCCCGGACGCGAAGACGGAGCTCGCCATCCGCCGCTTGCTGGACCGGCTCGGCCACGCTCGCTGAGCAGGCGAGCGGTGCTGCAGCGCGATGCTGCGCTGCGTGATGAATCCGACGTTCTCGCACCGGCGCTGCGCGTCGCGCGGGAACGCCCCACAATCTCTTTGAAGTTTGTCCAGAGGGGTCCTAGAAGGCCCCGCGTGATGTCTGGCGGGCGCCCGCTGGTCCGTGCACTCCGCGCGGCCCGGGCGGCTCCGCTCCCCACAGGAGGCTTGGAACCGTGGCGAGCTCGCTGACGAAGGACCAGCTGCTCACGATGTACCGGAAGATGTACCTCATCCGCCGCTTCGAGGAGCGGGCGGGCCAGCAGTATGGCCTGGGGAAGATCGCCGGCTTCTGCCACCTCTACATCGGCCAGGAGGCCGTGGCGGTGGGTGCGATCGAGGCCATCCGGCCCGACGACTACATGCTCTCCGCCTACCGCGACCACGGCCAGCCGCTGGCGCGTGGCTCGGATGCGGGCATGGTGATGGCGGAGCTGTTCGGCCGCGGCAACGGCTACAGCAAGGGCAAGGGCGGCTCGATGCACATCTTCGACATCGAGCACCACTTCTACGGTGGCTACGGCATCGTGGGTGGGCAGATCCCGCTCGCCGCCGGCATGGCCTTCAAGAGCAAGTACTGCAACGAGGATCGGGTCACCGTCTGCTACTTCGGGGACGCGGCGGCCAACCAGGGCTCGTTCCACGAGACCTTCAACATGGCCGCCAAGTGGAAGCTGCCGGTCATCTACATCTGCGAGAACAACCGCTACGGCATGGGCACCGCGCTCGCGCGCGTCACCGCCCAGACGGAGATCTACCGGCGCGCCGAGCCCTACGGGATGCGCGGCGAGCCGGTGGACGGCATGGACGTGCTCACGATGTACGAGGCGGTGAAGGACGCGGCCGAGTACTGCCGCGCCGGCAAGGGCCCGGTGCTGCTCGAGGCCAACACCTATCGCTTCCGCGGCCACTCCATGGCCGACCCCGCCACCTACCGCACCAAGCAGGAGGTGGAGGACGAGCGGCGCAACGACCCCATCCCGCGCCTCAAGGCCCACGCGCTCAAGGTCATCCCCGGCCTCGCCGAGTCCGCCTTCGACGCCATCGAGGAAGAGGTGAAGAAGGTGGTGGACGACGCGGTGAAGTTCGCCGACGGGTCCGCGGAGCCTTCGCTCGACGAGCTGTGGCGCGACACCATCGTGGAGGAGGGTGAGGAGGACGTGCGCCCCCGCGAGCGCGTGCTCGGCGTGAAGGTGAACTGGCCCCGCTATCCCGGCCCGAAGGACTTCCAGGTCACCTGGGACCTCGAGCCGCGCGAGGAGGCGGTCAAGGCTGAGAAGAAGGCAGGCCTGGCGCGCTGAGCGGCGCGTCCCCTGTCCCCACACACGACTTCTGGAGACTGCAAGTCATGCCCGAGCTGATGTACCGCGAGGCGCTCAACCAGGCGCTCGCCGAGGAGATGGAGCGCGACAACCGGGTGTTCCTCATGGGTGAGGAGGTTGGTCGCTACAACGGCGCCTTCAAGGTGTCCCAGGGCCTGCTGGACCGCTTCGGCAGCGCGCGCGTCGTGGACGCCCCCATCAGCGAGCTGGGGTTCACCGGCCTCGGCGTGGGTGCGGCCATGATGGGCCTGCGCCCGGTCATCGAGATGATGACCTGGAACTTCGCCATCCTGGCGATGGACCAGATCGTCAACAACGCGGCCAAGCTGCGCCACATGTCCGGCGGCCAGCTGCGCTGCCCCATCGTGTTCCGCGGCCCGGGCGGCGCCGGCGGCCGGCTCTCCAGCCAGCACAGCCAGGCGCTCGAGGCCAACTACGCCCACTTCCCGGGCCTGAAGGTCATCGCCCCGGCCACCCCCGCGGACGCCAAGGGGATGCTCAAGGCGGCCATCCGCGACGAGAACCCGGTGGTCATGTTCGAGGGCGAGCGCCTCTACGCCATCAAGGGCGAGGTGCCCGAGGGCGAGCACGTCGTGCCGCTCGGCAAGGCGGACGTGAAGCGCGAGGGCAAGGACGTCTCCATCATCACCTGGTCGCGCATGTACTACTTCTGCGAGGAGGCCGCCCAGCAGCTGGAGAAGGAGGGCATCTCCGCGGAGATCCTCGACCTGCGCACCCTGCGGCCGCTTGACGAGGAGGCGATCCTCGCCACCGTGCGCAAGACCAACCGGGTGGTCATCGTGGAGGAGGGCTGGCCGCTGGCCGGTGTCGGGGCCTCGGTGGTGGACCTCCTCCAGAGCAAGGCCTTCGACCACCTGGACGCCCCGGTGCACCGGGTGACCGGCCTGGACATCAACATGAGCTACGCGGCGAACCTCGAGGCCGCCGCGCAGCCGGACGCGCCGAAGATCATCGCGGCCGTCAAGAAGGTCCTCTACCGCGAGGAGGGCTGAGGAACCCCATGGCGACCCCAGTTCAGATGCCTGCACTCTCCCCCACCATGAAGGAGGGGAAGATCACCAAGTGGCTCAAGAAGGAGGGGGACAAGATCTCCTCCGGCGAGGCCATCGCCGAGGTCGAGACGGACAAGTCCAACCTCGAGGTGGAGGCCTACGACGACGGCTACCTGCTGAAGATTGCGGTGGGTGAGGACCAGATGGCACCGGTCGGCGCCCCCATCGCCTTCATCGGCGAGAAGGGCGAGAAGGTGGAGGCCGGTGCCGCCGCGCCTGCACCGAAGGCCACCTCCGCCGAGGCACCGAAGGCCACACCGGCGCCGGCCCCGATGGCCCCGGCCGCTGCGCCTGCACCGGCGCCCCGTGCGGTCGCGCCCGTCGCAGCAGTCCCGACGCCGCCGCGCCGCGAGGAGGTCGAGGGACGTCTGCGTGCCTCACCTCTGGCGAAGAAGATGGCGCGCGAGCAGGGGCTCGAGCTCGCGGAGCTCCAGGGCACGGGACCGCAGGGTCGCATCGTCAAGCGTGACGTGGAGGCCGCGATGGCCCAGCCTCGCGCCGAGGCGCCCGCTGCACCTGCGCTCAGGGCCGTCCCTGCGCCGGCGAAGAAGCCGGCCTTCATCCCCGTGCCGTTCCGGGCCGAGCGCCAGGAGCCGGTGGCGAAGCCCATCAGCTCGATGCGCCGGGTCATCGCCCAGCGCATGGCGGAGGTGAAGCCCGGCGTGCCGCACTTCTACCTCGCCATCGAGGTGGAGATGGACGCGGCCATGAAGGTGCGCGAGGAGGCCAAGGCGCTGGAGGCGAAGGTCAGCGTGAACGACCTCGTCATCAAGGCCGCGGCCGTGGCCCTGCGCCGCTCGCCGAAGATGAACGTGTCCCTGCAGGGGGACCAGGTCCTCCAGTTCTCGAATGTGGACGTGGGCATCGCGGTGGCCATCGAGGATGGGCTCATCACGCCCATCCTCAAGGACGCGGACCAGAAGGGGCTGGCCACGATCTCCGGCGAGGCGCGTGACCTCGCCGAGCGTGCGCGCAACCGCAAGCTGCGCCCCGAGGAGTACACGGGCGGCACGCTCACAGTGTCCAACCTGGGCATGTACGGCATCGACCAGTTCATCGCGGTCATCAACCCGCCACACGCGGGCATCCTCGCGGTGGGGGCCGTGACGGACAAGGTGGTGGTCCGCGACGGGCAAATGGTCGTCCGCAAGATGATGAGCGTCACCCTCTCCGGGGACCACCGCGTGATCGACGGCGCGGTGGGGGCCGAGTACCTGCGCGAGCTCAAGGCGCTGCTCGAGCACCCCATGCGGCTGCTCTTCTAGCGTCCCCGGCGGGGGCGAATCCCGCCGGGCCCCGTGACTCCACCGACGCCTCCCGCACGCTCAGCGGGAGTGGGGGATGAGCGGATCGTCGACGATCTGCCGCTCCAGCTCCCGCTGGGCCGCCGTCACCCGGGCCTGCTCCTCGGGTGGCGTCCCGGTGGGCGTGGGCCCGTCATGCTCGGCCGAACGTCCGGGAATGGGAGGCCAGTGTGGCGTCCGGCTCGAGCTGCGTCTGCCGGGCATGTGGTCTTGTATCAGCTTGCGCCAGTCCCTCATGGCGGCGCCCCTTTCGGACAGAAGTGGACCGATCCCTGCCTTTACGGTGGCACCCGTGGGCGCCGGCGGCCATGCACACCCGCGTGTGGAGGTGCCAGTGCCGCCCGGTGGGCCGCAGGGAAGGTGGGCGTGGGAGGCTGGAGCCCGCACCCACCGGTGCCCTTCCGGGTGGTTAACGTCTTCACGAGCCATGGCGGACGAACCACGCATGGAGCAACCGCTGCGCAGCGCCCCGGCCTCCGGGGATACCGTGGCTGCGGGCTCACGCCTCGCGAGGCAGGTGGTGCGCGCTCTCGAAGGGGCCGTCTACCCGCTCGAGCGGGAGGCGCTGCTGTGGGTG
>JAKEEX010000561.1 GCA_022616315.1 Myxococcaceae bacterium | reverse complement strand
GGCCCTTGGCCTCCTCCACCGTGATGACGCCCTCCTTGCCCACCTTCTCCATGGCGTCCGCGATGATGTTGCCGATCGTCTCGTCGCCGTTGGCGGAGATGCTGCCCACCTGGGCGATCTCCTTCTTGTCCTTGGTGGACTTGGACTGCTTCTTCAGCTCCGCCACCACGGTCTCCACGGCCTTGTCGATGCCGCGCTTGAGCTCCATGGGGTTGTGTCCGGCGGAGACGAGCTTCAGGCCCTCCTCGTAGATGGCCCGCGCCAGCACCGTGGCGGTCGTGGTGCCGTCGCCGGCCTTGTCGGAGGTCTTGGACGCCACCTCCTTCACCATCTGGGCGCCCATGTTCTCGAACCTGTTCTCGAGATCGATCTCCTTGGCCACCGTCACGCCGTCCTTGGTGACGGTGGGGGAGCCGAAGCTCTTCTCGATGACGACGTTGCGGCCCTTGGGGCCGAGCGTCACTGCCACCGCATCCGACAGCGTCCGGACGCCGCGCAGGATGGCGTCGCGGGCGCTCTGGTGGAAGAAGATTTCCTTCGCGGCCATTGTAACCTCCTTGAACGACAGGGAATTTTCCGAATTTCGGCCGTTAGCACTCGGCCGGGGCGAGCGCCAACATAGGGAGCCGGAGGAGGTTGTCAACGGCCAGCTACTGGGCGAAGCGCACGAGGGTCAGCAGGCGGTCGAAATCCACCGGCTTCTCGAGGGTGAGGGCCACGCCCCTGCGCATGCCGCGCTCGGCGAGCTCGTCCGAGCTGAAGGCGGTGAGGAGGATGACCGGCGTCTGCTCGTGGCGCGGGTCCGAGCGGAGCGTCTCCGTGAAGCGGATGCCGTCCATGTGCGGCATCATGAAGTCGGTGAGCACCAGCCCGATGGGGAACCGCTCGAGGATGTCGAGCGCCTGCAGGGCGTCCCCCGCGGAATGCACCTTGTAGCCGTGCTTCTCGAGGAAGCGCGACAGGAGGGTGCAAAGCTCGAGATCATCGTCGACGACGAGGATATTCACGGACAGGCCTGCTTCGGCGCCCGAGCGCCGGCGGGACCGTAGCGTGGGACCTCTCCGTTGACAATGTGAACGCCCGGGCTTACCCAGCCATCCATGCCCTCCCGCTTCATCGAGGACGCCTCGGCCGAGGCGCTGTTCGCGGAGGCGGAGCAGGCCCTCTTCGACGGCCAGCCCGAGGAGGCGCTCGCGCTCGTCGGGCGCCTGGAGGCCCGTGCCCCGAGCGGGCCGGGGGTCGCCGGGCTGCGGGCGTCCGCGCAGGCGGCCCTGGGGGAGCTGGACGCGGCGGAAGAGACGCTCGTGGCCGCGCGCAAGCGTTGGCCGGAGGACCTGGACCTCCTGTGTGCCCACGCGGAGCTGCTCGTCACCGGGAGCGAGGAGGACCGTCCGCGCATCGAGGAGGGGCTCGGGCTCGTCGCCAAGGGACTCAAGTGGGCGCGCAAGCGTGGGGACACGGAGCTCGTGTTCGAGCTGCTGCTGCTGGAGGGCATCGGAAGGAACCAGCTGGGCGAGTGCACCGTGGCCTTAGGCAGCCTCGAGGCCGCGCTCGAGCTTCAGCCCCGCGCGGTGGAGCCGCGGCTGGAGCGGGCGCTCGCGCTCTTCGAGCTCTGCCGCTTCAGCGCCGCCGAGGAGTCCCTGCACGCGCTGGTGGTGGATGCTCCGGAGGAGCCCTGGGCCCATCACACACTCGGACTGCTGGCGGAGAGGCGGCGCGACGCGAAGACCGCCCGGAGGTGGTTCCGGCGTGCACAGGAGCTCGCGCCGGAGGACTTCCCGCCGCCGGTGCAGCTGACGGAGGAGGAGTTCGACAGGGCGCTCGCGGACGCGCTCGAGCAGCTGCCGGCACACGTCAAGGACTCGCTCGAGAACACGACCATCGCCGTCGAGGAGATCCCCACCGAGGATGACCTGCTCGGCTCCATGCCGCCCCTGTCCCCCACCATCCTGGGGCTGTTCAAGGGCCACGCGGTGCCGCACAGGGAGCTCCTGGAGCCATCGCACCACCTGACCTGCTCCATCGTGCTGTACCAGCGAAACCTCGAGCGCTTCGCCCGCACGCGGGAGGAGCTCATCGAGCAGATCGGCATCACCGTCATGCATGAGGTGGGGCACCTCATCGGGCTGGACGAGGAAGACCTCTGGGAGCGCGGGCTGGAGTAGCGGCGCTCCCGGAGGGCTCACGGGTGATAGGGGTGGTAGCGGTGGCGCAGGCGCGTGCGCACCCGGACCAGCTCGGGGTTCTCGAAGAGCTTCACGAGGACCACGCCGGCGACGAAGCCGCCGATGTGCGCCCAGAACGCCACGCCGCTGCCGGAGACCTCCGGGCGAAGCTGCATGAGCTGCGGGAGCCCTCCCACCACCTGCAGGATGAACCAGTAGATGAGCACCGCCCAGGCCGGGAGCGGGAAGCGCCAGAAGATGAAGGGCGGGAGGATCATGTTCACGCGCACCCGCGGGTACAGGAGCAGGTAGCCGCCCATCACGCCCGAGATGGCGCCCGACGCGCCCACCGTAGGGACGGGCGAGCCGGGGTCGAGGAAGACGTGCGTCGCCGCCGCGATGAGGCCGCAGAGCACGTAGAACACGAGGAAGCGCACGCGGCCCATGCTGTCCTCGACGTTGTTGCCGAAGACCCAGAGGAACAGCGCGTTGCCCAGGATGTGGCTCCAGCCTCCATGCAGGAACATGGAGGTGAGGGGGGTCCAGAGGTTGATGGACTCGCGGTCCACCACGCAGGCGAGCCCCTCACCGAGCGGAACACCCAGGCCCACCGGCGCAAGGCCCGTGAGCTCTCCCGGCACCATGCCGAGGTTGCAGACGCTGGACGCGAGCGCGAAGCCGTTGAAGCCCGCGCCCTGGATGCGGAACCACACCACTCCGAGGGTGGCGAGGATGAGGTAGGTCATCCACGGAGTGCGCAGCGTGGGGTTGTCGTCGCTGATGGGAATCATGGTGTGGCCGTTGACAGGGTTTGTCGCACAGGCGACAACCTGTGACGGTAGAGCGACCGGTACTGGTGGCCGGCCTGGTCTTCAAAACCAGTGGGGGTTCGCGAGAGCGGGGCCCGGCAGGTTCGATTCCTGTGCTCTACCGCCACTTCACCCGGAGCGCCAATGGAGTTGCACGTCTCGGATCCCCGCGTGAGACGCGCCCTCCTCGCCCTCGTGGGGTCACTGGCCTTCGTCTGCAACACCTGTGCGCCGCGGGTCCCCGGGCCTCCCGCCGAGCGCCCACGCCTCGACGTGGAGGACGTGACGGGGCTCGTTCCCCGGCACGTGGAGGACCGGGCAGGCTGGGCAGCCGACGTGCTCGCGGCCCTCGACGCCAATGGCATGTGGCCGGACCCTCCTGCCGCGTGTGCGGTGCTCGCGATCATCGAGCAGGAGTCCGGCTTCCAGGCGAACCCGGTCGTGCCCAATCTGTCCCGCATCGTCCGCAGGCGCCTGGAGGAGGCAGCGAAGAAGCTCGGTCCCCTCGGCCAGAAGGCGATGCGCGAGCTCCTGGACCGCAAGGCGAAGGGTGAGCGGTACACCTTCGCCCAGCGCCTGGAGCGCGTGCGGACCGAGCGCGACCTCGACCGCGTGTTCCGCGACCTCCTCGCCTACTACCGGCACGAGTTCCCGGCCACCTACGCCGCCGCCAACCTGCTCGGGCACCTCTTCACGCGGCAGACGCTCGAGGACCACAACCCCATCACGACCGCGGGGTCCATGCAGGTGAGCGTCCGCTTCGCCACCGAGCTCGCGCGCAAGCGCGGGAAGGACCCGGACGAGGTGCGCGAGGAGCTCTACACGCGCTCCGGTGGAATCGACTACGGGACGGCGCGGCTCCTCGGCTACCCCGCCGGCTACAGCGAGCCCCTCCATCGCTTCGCCGACTACAACGCCGGCTTCTACGCCTCGCGCAACGCTGCCGTGCAGGCCCAGCTCGCGCGGGTGACCGGACGGAAGCTGACCCCGGACGGGGACCTGCTCGCGTACGACACACGGGGCGAGCCCTCGGGAAGGGACTCGCAGTCGCTGCTCGCGCTCCTCGTCTTCCGCGAGGGCTTCGCGCCCTCGCTGGGTGAATGGAGGATCCGGCGCGACCTGCTCGAGGAGAAGAGACGCGAGCTCGAGGAGACGGAGACCTACCGCACGCTCAAGCGGGTG
>JAKEEX010000560.1 GCA_022616315.1 Myxococcaceae bacterium | reverse complement strand
CGCGTCCAGCACCCTCCGCACCACCGCTCCCAGCCGCACCCGCCGCGAGATCCGCCGGGCCCCTGCGGTCAGCCCCTCCGCAGCCGCGAGGGACAGCCGCACCTGGCGCCACAGCACGCGCCGCTCCTCCGCGGGCAGCGCACGGCACAGCAGCAGATGCACGGCATCCTCCTGCCGGCTCGCATCCGCCGCGGAGGCCGCCACCGCGCCCAGCCACCGCGCGTGGATCCGGCCCGCCGCACCGCCCAGCTCGGGCCGCGCCATCACCGCCGCTGCGACCTCCGCGCGCAGCGCCTCGAGCCGAGCCTCCTCCCACGTCCCCGTCGCGCCCGCCTTGCCCTTCCGGCTCCCGCGTCCCGTGCTCGCGCGAACGTGCTTGCGGATCTCTGCCTCCACCTGCCTCCGGCACGCGCGCAGCGAGCGCAGGAGCGGCTCACCCGGACGCGCATCGAACAGCGCTCCCTCCGCCGCGCGCTTGAGCCCGCGCGCCACCACCTCGAACGGCACGTCCGCAGCGGCCCAGGCTCCGAGCAGCTCGCGATCCAGCGTGCTCAGGCTGAGCCCGCGGCCGCGCAGCGCCAGGAAGTAGTCCTGCACGCGCTCCTCGAAGCTCGCTGATTCCGGCAAAAAGCTCATGTGGGAGGAGGCAGGTGGGAGGGCGAAGCGTGGCCACGTACCTACCAGCACACTGCAAACCACCGCCAGCACCGTTCGCTGTCATTGGGAAGACCAGGCAGGCAATCTTCAGGACGTCTTTGCTTCCTTGACCCCTGCGCAGCCAACATGAATGCTTCGTGCCCCCGGAGAAGCCTATTCCCTGGGATGCGCCGCACGGGCCCTGACCTCTCGGTCAGCAAACGGGCGAGCGACTCTGGAGCGCACTTCATGCATCGCCTCTTCGCGTCAATCCTCCTCGTGCTGTCGTTCACGGCGACGGCGCAGGAGAAACGACAGGTCAAGGACCAGGACCTCGGCCGTAAGGCCTCGCGTGCTCCGGACACCTCGCTCGCGGGCGACCTCACGCGCAAGACGGAGGAGACCAAGGCGACGCCGCTCCGCTACGACAGGTTCCGCCTGGGCGTGGAGATGCAGGTGGCCGGCAAGCGGCGCGAGCAGATCGAGTCGCTCAAGAAGATCATCGCCTACTCCACCGACGTGAAGGAGACGCCCAAGCTCCTCTTCCGGCTCGGCGAGCTCTACTGGGAGGAGTCCAAGTACTTCTTCTTCGAGGCCAACCGGAAGGACGACGACCTCCTCGACGCGCTCAACCGCGGCGACAAGGCGGCGGAGGCCGCTGCGAGGTCCGGCAAGCAGCAGCTGCAGCAGCGCCAGAAGCAGTACGTCGCGATGGCCATGGAGCAGTACAAGGAGATCGTCCAGAGCCACCGCAACTTCGAGCGCATGGACGAGGTGCTCTTCTTCCTCGGCCAGCTCCTGATGGAGAACGGGGACGAGAAGGCCGCGCTCAAGACGTACGAGCTGCTCATCAAGCGCTACCCGGAGTCCAAGTTCCTCCCGGACGCGTACCTGGCCTTCGGCGAGTACTACTTCAACAACTCGAAGGGGAAGCGCGACTGGCTCGAGAAGGCCCTCAAGGCCTACGAGAAGGCGGCGTCCTACCCGGACAGCCAGGTCTACGGCTTCGCCCTCTACAAGCAGGGCTGGTGCCACTTCAACCTCACGGACTACGAGCGCGCCAAGGACCGCTTCAAGGCCGTGGTGCTCTACGGCGAGTACGCCGGCGCGGCCGCGGTGGAGAAGGACGGCAAGGCCGCCAAGGGCCGCATGAGCCTCGTGCGCGAGGCCCGGGGTGACTACGTGCGCTCCTACTCGCGCGAGGGCGACGTCATGGCCGCGCGCGACGCGTTCGGGAAGGTGGCGAGCGACCCCGAGGACCGCTTCGGGATGATGAAGCAGCTCGCCAACTTCTATTACGCGGACGGCAAGGACCGCGAGGCGGCCATCGTCTTCAACCAGCTCATCAACGAGAAGCCGCTGTCGCCCGAGGCCCCGGGCTTCCAGGGCAAGATCGTGGACTGCGTCCTGCGCGCGGGCAACAAGGAGATGACCGTCCGCCAGGTGCGCCGCCTCGTGAAGATCCTCCAGGACGTGGAGGGCTCGAAGGTGGTCCGGGACGAGAAGGACAAGCGCCTGCTCTCGGACGCGAAGGACCTCGCAGAGCGCACCATGTCCAACCTGGCCGTCACCTGGCACAAGGAGGGTCAGAAGACGCGCGACGATGCGACCTTCGGCTTCGCCAACGAGGTCTACTCGGACTACCTCACGCTCTTCCCGGAGAACCCCAAGGCGTACGACCTGCGCTTCTTCTGGGCCGAGCTCCTCAACGACAACCTCCAGAAGTACGAGAAGGCGGCGCACGAGTACACCCGGGTCGTCCTCCAGGACGCGAAGGCGCTCGACGCGAAGGACGCCAAGGGCAACCCGAAGCCCGGCAAGCCGGGCAAGTACCTGGTGAACGCCGCCTACAACGCCGTGCTCGCATGGGACGCGGTGGTCAAGCAGCAGCAGGAGGCCGGCCAGCTCAAGGCGGAGCCGTCCCCGGACGGCCAGAAGCAGCCCATGCCGGGTCCCGTGATGGCGCTCTACGAGGCCTGCGAGCGCTACATCAAGTACGTGCCCAACGGCGACAAGCGGGTGGAGATCACCTACAAGGCCGGCCAGCTGCTCTACCGCTACAACCACCTGGACGAGGCCATCGCGCGCTTCAGCGACATCGCGCTCAACTACCCGGACTACCAGTTCGAGGACGGCCAGCGCGCGTCGGAGGTGGCCGCCAACCTCGTGCTCGACTCGTACAACCTCAAGAAGGACTACGCGAAGGTCAACGAGTGGGCGCAGAAGTTCTACAAGAACCCCAAGCTCGCGAAGGGCAAGTTCCGCGACGAGCTCGAGCAGGTGCTCGAGCAGTCCGCCTTCAAGCTCGTGAACCAGATGGAGGCGCGCAAGGAGTACGCGAAGGCGGCGCAGGCCTACCTATCCTTCGTGGACAACTTCCCGCAGTCCAACATGGCGGACCAGGCGCTGTACAACGCGTCCATCGACTTCTTCAAAGGCAAGATGCTCGACAAGGCCGTGGAGGTCCGCCAGGCCCTCATCCGCCGCTACCCCGCGTCGAAGTACGTGCCCGCCTGCATCTACGACAACGCCGAGGCGTACGAGACGGTGGGTGACTTCGACCAGGCCGCGGACACCTACGAGGCCTACGTGCGCGGCTACGAGCGGAGCCATGGCAGCGCGCCTTCCCGTCCCGCGCGCAGGGCGGTGCGCGGCAAGGCCAAGGGGAAGCGCTCCGGAGGCGACGACGCCGCCGCGCAGAGGGCCGCGCCGCAGGTGTGGGAGGAGGGCAAGGCCCAGGCCGCCCTCATCAACGCGGGCGTGCTGCGCGAGGGCCTGGGGCAGCTGAAGGCCGCGCTGCGCGCGCGGGAGCGCTACCTCGAGCTGTGGCCCAAGGCGAAGGACGCCGAGCAGGTGTTCCTCTCCACGGTGGACCTCACCGAGAAGATGGGCGCCAGCTCCAGGGCCATCCACCTGCTCGAGGAGTACGAGCGGACCTGGGGCGTGCGGGATCCGGACAAGATGCTGATGGCCGAGGGCCGCATCGTCACCATCTACGAGAAGCAGCGCAGGCCGCGCGACGTGACGCGCATGCTCGTGCGCGCCGGCAGGTTCTATGGCGACCTGGGCCGCACCCAGAAGTCTCGGCTCTCGCCCGCCGCCCTGGACGTGGTGGGCCGCGCGAGCCTCGTGGAGAACGAGGAGGTGTACCGTAACTACACCGGCGTGCGGCTGCGCTGGGGCAGCGGGAGCAGCCTCGTGTCCACCTTCAAGGCGGGCATCAAGGAGAAGGCCCGCTCGCTGGAGCTCGTGAAGAAGGCCTACACGCAGACGGTGGCGCTCAAGGCGCCCGAGCCCGCCATCTGCGCGCTCCACAAGATCGGCAAGGCGGCCGCGCACTTCTACGACGCGCTCGTGAACGCGCCCATGCCCCGGGGGCTCCCTGAAGAGGTGCAGTCGGAGGTCCGCGCGCAGCTCGGGCAGGAGGCGCAACCGCTTCGCGAGCAGGCCGCGGAGGCCTTCGCGGCGGCGGTGCAGAAGAGCCACGAGCTGGATGTGTACAACGAGTGCTCGCGCGCCGCGCTCGCGGAGCTGCGCTCCACCTACAGGCCCGACCAGTTCCCGGAGATGGCCGAGGCGGTGGCGCCCCTCAAGGCGCTCGGGGAGCAGGTGGTGGGCGCGGACCTCCTCACCGCTCTCCAGGCGGCTCCCGAGGTCGTGGCGCCCGCGGGCACCAAGCGCGACGAGCGTCTCCAGTCGGACGTGGAGCAGCTCAAGCGCCAGGTGGGCGAGGGCAGCAGGACATCCCCGGCGCGCGGTGAGAAGCCGGCGCAGGGCAAGCCCGCGGACGCAGAGAAGGAACCCGACGCCTTCTCGGAAGAGCCGGAGGACGCGCTGTGAGGTGCCAGATGGATGTGAGGCGGTGGCAGTTTGCCCTGGGGCTCTGCGCGGCGGTCGCGCTCGTGGGCTGTGCGTCCAGCACGGCGTCGAGCCGCGGCGACGCGACGGCACCGGTGACGTCGGTGCAGTCCGGGCTCTCGCAGGAGAAGGCGGCCCCGACCATCTCCACGCGCGCCCAGCTCCGCTTCGAGGACGCCGTCAAGGCGGTCGAGGCGCAGCGCAAGGCGGGTGTGAATGACTGGGTGGCGCTGGAGCAGAAGTTCTCCGCCGCCCTGAGTGAGGACCAGAACCTCGCCGAGGCGGAGTACAACCTGGGCGTCATCGCCGAGAGGAAGGGGAAGCCCGAGGAGGCCGCGCAGCACTACCGCGCCGCCCTCTCCCGCAAGCCCTCGCTCCGCCAGGCGGGCCATAACCTCGCCGTGCTCTCCCTCAACCGCGGGGACACGGCCGGCGCGGTGAGCGTCTACCAGCAGATGCTCGACCGCTCGCAGGAGGACGCGCTGGCGTGGGCCGGCCTCGCGGAGATCCACCGCCAGCAGGGGGACCACGACCAGGCGCTCAAGTACGCACGCGCGGCGCTGATGCGCGAGCCCCAGACGCTGTCCGCCTTCAAGGTGATGATGAAGAGCCACCTCGCGCGCAAGCAGCTGGGCCTGGCCCGGCTGGTGGCGCAGCGCGCCCTCAAGGTGGACGACAAGGATCCGGAGATCCACCTCGTCATCGGCCAGATCCTCCTCGCGGAGCACGAGCCGCTGAAGGCGCGCGCGCAGCTCCGGCGTGCCGTGGAGGTTCGCGCGGACTTCATGCCGGCGCACGTGATGCTGGCGCGCATGGCGCTCGACGACGCGGACTGGTCCGGGGCCGAGGAGCACCTGCGGCGCATCCTCCAGGCGGATGGCCGCAACGCGGAGGCGCACCTGAACCTCGGCGTGGCGTACCGGGGCCAGGGCCAGGCGGACAAGGCGATGGTGGAGTACGACGCCGCGGAGCAGCTGAACCCGCGCCTCGCCGCCGTCCACCTCAACCGCGCCATCCTCCTTCACCGCGTGAAGGACGCGCCCGAGCGCGCCATCGAGCTCTACAAGAAGTTCCTCTCCCAGGCCGAGGGCGAGCTCGCGGTGACGGCGGACTCCCCCGTCTTCGGGCTCCTCAAGGAGGCCGAGCAGCTGGTGGCCGCCAAGGCGGACTCGCAGCGCGCGGAGGCGGAGGCCCAGGCGAGGGAGGCGGCCCAGAAGGGCCAGGCCGAGCGGATGAAGGCGGCGGAGAAGGGCGGGGGGCAGACGAAGGCGGCACCGGCGTCCGTCCGCAACGGTGCCGAGCCCGCCCCCACGGCCCCCGAGAAGAAGCCCGCCCCCACGGCCCCGGAGAAGAAGCCTGCCCCCACGGACCCCGGGGAGCCCTCGGACGAGCCCGCGGACCTGCCCTGAAGTGGGCGGAGGTGGGGTGACCCCGAGGGACGGGTCGGTGTGCGCGGGGCACGTGCGTGACGGGACCGAGCGTGGCTCTGGTAGCATTCCGTGGCGCGGTGAAGAGAACGGAAGCGTTCGTGGTGCGAGGAGGACGTATGACGCGGTGGATGGTGCTCGCGGTACTGGCGGTGGCCCCCGTGGCGGCGGCGGAAGATGACCCCACGGCGACGAACGCCGGCGAGGGCAACGTGCGCTACCAGAAGACGACGACGTACGACTTCGAGGGTGACACCATCGAGGGTGACCTGATGAAGCCGGACGGCGAGTACATCGACGCACGCAAGCGGGTGAAGCACTCGAACCTCATCCGGATCCGCGAGGAGTTCCGGGACAAGGTGATGCAGTCGGTGGGTGAGCTGTAGGAAGCCGCCGCATGCGGGGGCCCGGCGGGGAGCCGTGGGGCCGCCCCGTCGAAGTCGCAGTCGTCGTCGCAGCAACAGGATTGGAGGCATTACGTGGCCGTCCCGCTGACTCTGAGGGTGTTCAAGGGGGACACACTCGTCGCATCGAAGGACTTCGAGCGCGACATCATCAAGATCGGCCGCCTCTCCTCGGCACACCTGTGCCTGGAGGACGAGAAGGTCAGCCGCATCCACTCGGTCATCGAGGTGGCGGCGGATGGGGCGCTCTCCATCATCGACATGGGGAGCGTCGAGGGCACCTACGTCAACGGCAAGCGCATCAACAAGGGGGCGCTGGTCTTCGGTGACGAGATCCGCGTCGGCACCACGACCATCCGGCTGGAGAAGCTCGCGGCCCAGGCGTCGGCCAACCTGCAGGCCGCGGCGATTGCCGCAGCCCAGGTGGAGCAGCCCGCACCGGCAGCTCCCGCGCCACCGGCCGTCCCCGCGGTGGAGGCTGCGCCGAGCCCGGCACCGGTGGTGCCCGTGGACGCCGCGCCCGCTCCCGTTCCCGCAGCCGCTCCCGTTCCCGCAGCCGCACCCGCTCCCGCACCGCTCGCGCAGGAGGCATCCACTCAGGCCCCCCGCCTGGATGCGCCCGCGGTGCCTGCGCAGGTGCCCCCCCGGCCCGTCTCCTCGGCACCAGTGCACGGCCGCGCCCAGACGCGTGCCCCCCTCAAGGGCACCGCCGAGCACGTGCGCCCCGCGCGACGCAAGGGCAGCGGGCCCATGGGCATGGAGCTGCGCCTGTACTGGGGTGACCAGATGCTGGCCAGCCAGTTCATCGACCCCGGCGTGAAGGCCAGCTTCAAGGTGGGCAGCGCCCCCGGCGTGGACTTCGTCATGGGGGACCGCCTGCTCGGCAACGCGAGCTTCGAGGCGGCGCGCGCGGACGGGCAGAGCTTCTCGGTGCGCTTCACCTCCGGGATGGCCGGCCGGCGAACGCGCGGCGACGAGGTGAAGGAGCTCAAGGCGCTCCAGGCCAGCGGCAAGGCCATCAACGAGGGGGATGCCTACACCCTCACCGTGGAGGACGATGACCTCGTGCAGGTGGACCTCGGTGGCGTGACGCTCGAGGCCTTCCTGCAGACGCCGCCGAAGAGGGTGACCGTCCCGTTCCTCCAGACGGTGGACTTCTCCTTCCTCAACATCGCCCTGGTGCTCTTCCTCATCTTCTCGCTCTTCGTGGTGACCGCCTCCACCCGGGACGAGGACGCCTGGGGCTTCGCGGACGAGCTGAGCAACAACAAGGCCCGCCTGGCCAAGCTCATCGTCAAGCCGCCCGAGGTCCAGAAGAACCCCATCATCCAGAAGCTCCAGCAGCAGAAGGAGAAGCGCGCGGAGGCCGCGGCCCGCAGCAAGGGCGCGGAGGGCAAGTCCGGCTCGCGCAGCAAGGACGCCACCGACAAGCCGGTGAAGACGACGCCGCAGGGCAAGCCGGACAACAAGGACGTGGCGCGGCAGATGGTGGCCGGCCTCTTCGGCGGCAAGGGGAGCGCGTCGCTCCTCGGCGGCAAGAACGGCATCGGCGGCCAGCTCCAGGCGGCGCTCGGCGGCATCACCGGCGCGTCCACCGGCGTCCAGGCCGGGCTCGGCGGCCTGGGCCTGCGCGGCACCGGCAACGGCGGTGGCGGCACGGGGGAGGTCGCGGTCATCGGCGGCATCGGCACCCGCGGCAAGGGCGGCGGTGACGCTGCTTACGGCACCGGCACGGGACGGCTGGGAGGCAAGAAGTCGGTGGATCTGGCCATCACCGCGTCGGAGCCCATGGTGACGGGCTCGCTGGACCCCAACCTCATCCGCGAGGTCATCCAGAGGAACCGCGGGCAGATCAAGTTCTGCTACGAGAGCCAGCTCACGCGGAACCCGAACCTCGCCGGAACCGTGAAGGTGCGCTTCACCATCACCCCCGGCGGCACCGTGTCCCAGTCCGTGGTGGAGACCTCCACCGCCAACAACGAGGACCTGGAGACGTGCATCGCGGGCCGCGTGCGCACCTGGATCTTCCCCAAGCCCAAGGGCGGCGGCGTGGTCATCGTGAAGTACCCGTTCATCTTCAAGGCGGCGGGCGAGTAGTCTCCCATGCCCGCAGCTCCACCCTCGTCGTCCCTGACCCTCTCGACATGAACCGGACCCTCAGGTTGCTCGTGAATGCGTGCGTGCTGCTCCCCGCGCTGGCGCTCGCACAGGGCGCTTCCGCCCCCACCGCGGACAAGCCCGCCGTGACGTTCGACGAGGTCGAGCGCGGCTTCTACTTCGCCGTGCAGGCCGGCCCGTCCTTCGTGCTGAACCCTCCCGCCGCTGCGGACACTCCGCGCCCCCTCTCCCCCGGGCAGACCGCCCAGGTGGAGATGGGCGTGGACATCGGCGAGTTCCTCCGCTTCGGCGTGTTCGTCAGCGGCTCGGCCAACCGTGCCGGCGCGGAGTACGAGGGCTTCTCCGGGAGGCGCGCCTCCGGTGACTTCTCCATGCTCACGCCCGGGGCGAGCCTGCGGGTGATGTTCCTCGGTCTCAAGGACGCCCAGGACGTCCAGCGCTCGTGGTTCTACCTCCGTGGTGGAGCCGGGTATGCCCTGTTCTCGCCGAAACAGCTCCTTCCGGATCCAGACATTCTGGTGTTCGCGGGGCCTGGCTTCGAGTACTACACGCGCCTGCGCCACTTTTCGGTGGGCATCGAGGTGACGGGGACATACCTCGTCTCGTCCGGCGCGATGGGCTTCGCGCTGACGCCCAGCCTGCGCTACGCGTTCTAGCGGGAGAGTTTCCTTGGCAGACAATCAGCAGAGAGGAGCGCCCGGCGGCGGGCGTGGTGGGGAGCGTCGTGGGCCCGGGGGCCCGGGTGGCCGCGGAGGATTCGGGGGTCGGGGCGAGGGGCGCGAGGGTCGGGGCCGCGGTGACCGCGAGCGGCGCGAGGGCGGCGGAGGACCGGGCTACCGGGTGGTGACCGAGCTGTCCGTGCTGGAGAAGGCGCTCGGCAAGCAGGATTTCGCGGGCCAGAGGGCTCCGCTCGAGCAGATCGTGAAGGCGCTGCGCGGGATGCGGCTCAAGTCCCTCGAGGACCTGGACCTCGCGACGCGCGGCAAGCTCATCACCACGCTGATGCGGGTACAGCGCCAGCCCAAGCCGCCTCCGACCGAGGCTGCCGAGGGCGGCGGTGCGCCCGAGGAGGCAGCCGTACCGGCAGCGGAAGGTGAGGCGCCGCCGGCGGAGCCCGTGGAGGGCGCAGAGGCCGCGGAGGGCGCGCCCGCCGGGGGTGCCGAGGCCGCTCCCGAGGCCGCAGCCGCGGAGGCACCGAAGGAAGCACCTGCCGCACCCGCCGTGGACGAGAGGTCCGCCGCCTACCAGGACGTCATGTTGCTGGTGGGGCGTGCGTGGCGTGCGTCCGGAGCCCCGGACCGCGCCGAGGTGGCGTTCGCCCTGAGCGGGCGCCCCGCGCCGGAGGAGACGGAGCCGGCCCCCGCGCCCGCGGCGCGCCCGGAGCGCGAGGCCCGTGGAGAGGAGCGTCCCCGCCGGGAGCGCCGCGAGCGTCCGCCCCGCGAAGTCCGGGAGGTGCGCGAGAGGCGCGAGCCTCGCGAGGCCGCCCGCCGCGAGCGCCCGCCGCGTGCACCCCGTGAGGCCGCTCCCGCAGCGCCTGCGGTGGTGCTCAGCGAGGGGCAGCTCGCCCTCCAGGCCGCGCTGCAGGCCGGGCAGACCGACGCTGCGCGGGAGCTCGCCTCGCAGCTGAAGGCGGAGGAGGCGCGTCCGCTCCTCGAGAAGGCCCAGGCCTGGGAGCTCCTCATGGAGCTGTACGTCCGCGCCGGGGACTTCGACAGCGTGGCGAAGCTGTACGAGCGCGCCCGCCAGTTCGACCAGGCGGCGCTCGCGTGGGAGCGCGCGGGGAAGCTGACGCCGGCGCGCAAGGCCTACGAGAGGGCCCGGGACTTCCACTCTGCCAACCGCGTGCGCCGCCTCGAGGTGCAGCGGCTCGTGGAGAAGGGGGACCGGCTCGGCGCGGCGACGCTGCTGGTGACGGCGGGCCTGCGCAAGGAGGCCGTGGACGTGCTCGGCTCCCTTCCTCCGCCCAAGGCCTTCCACTTCATGCAGCGCGTGAAGCTGGACGAGGAGGCGCAGCAGCTCGCCCAGCAGGAGCTGGCCCGCGCCGAGGCGGAGAACAAGCCCGTCCAGAAGGCGCGCTGGCTGGAGACGCTGGGACAGAAGCAGGCCGCCGCGGAGACCTTCGAGGCCGCCGGACGCAAGGACCGCGCGAGCGTGCTCTACGAGCAGCTGGGCCAGCTTCCCAGGGCGGCGGAGCTCGCGGAGGCCGCGGGCCAGCGCGAGCGCGCCATCGCCCTCTTCCGTCAGGCGGGTGACACCGCGACGGCCGACCGGCTGGCGGCACTGCCACCGCCCGCTCAGCCGGCCGCCCCCCCTGCTGAACCCGCGGGCGAGAGCGAGCAAGAAAGCGAGTCTTTCCAATAGCTTGACTCGCCTCCCTGGATTGCCGGGGGCTCCGCCGCGCAGGTACAGTCGCCTCCTCGTTCCGAGTGCAGCGACCCCCTCATTGACTCCCCCTGTCGCGCGAGCGGTGCCCCCTCCATGGAACAGCAGAACCTGAAGTCCGTCGCAGCCCCGGCCATCGAGCGTCCCTTCGCCGAGGTGGAGGCCGCTCTGGAGAGGGCAGGGCGGGTGGAGGAGCTCCTGCGCCTGTACGAGGGGCGCGCGCGTGACGTGGGCCCCGACGAGGCGAGTGCAGTCCTCTGCCGCGCCGCGGAGCTGTCGAAGGATCGGCTGAAGAACCTCGCGCGCGCCGAGGAGTACCTCCGGCGCGCGCTCCTCTTCGCCCCCGCGAGCGCGACGCCGCTCGTGGGCCTCCTGCGCCTCTTCGAGCAGAAGCAGGACGCGTCGGGGCTGGCGGAGACGCTCGAGCAGCTCGGCGCGCTCGCGTCCGGTGAGGAGGGCGCGGCCCACTTCGTCAAGGCGGCGGACCTCTACGAGCAGAAACTGTACCGGCGCGACCGGGCCGTCCTCTGCCTGCAGCGCGCCCTGAGGGCCCACCCCGCGGACCGCACCATCGCGCGCCGGGTGCGCGCGCTGCTCCTCCTGGAGTCGCGAGCCCAGCCCGCCTGGGACTCGCTCGAGCGCGAGCGGGCCGCGCTGGGCAGCGAGGGGATGCTGGAGGAGTACCTCACCTTCGCCGAGCGCCTGAAGGACGACCCCACCGAGCACGCCCTCGTGGTGAAGGCGCTCGAGGTGGCGCACCAGCTGGCGCCGTCGGACGCGAGGCCCGTGCGCCTGAAGCAGGAGCTGGAGCGCTCGCCGCAGACGTGGCGGGACCGCGTCCGGATGCTCCGGACCCTCTCCATGGAGGAGCGCGACCGCAAGAGCGCCGCGCGCATGTGCCTCCTCGTGGCCAAGCTCCACGCCTGGTACGAGCAGGAGGCGCACGCGCG
>JAKEEX010000559.1 GCA_022616315.1 Myxococcaceae bacterium | reverse complement strand
CCCTCCCTGCTGACGGCCTCCGCCTCCGCGGCGGACACACGCTTCACCCGCGCACCGCTCGCAACAGGGCCCCAATCTCGCCTATGCACTTGCTCGAGGCGGTGAACGTCTGCTTCACCCGCTTCATGCGCTCGCCCCAGCCGCTGCCGAGGGACAGCGCGCAGAGCCGCGCGCTCTACGAGTACCTCGTGCGGCTGAGTCCCTCCCGCGAGCCTGCGCCTGCGCGTCCCTTCACCGTGGTGCGGCAGGTGGCGGACGTGCCGCGGGGGGAGCGGGCGCGAGGAGAGGAGGTCTTTCGCGCCGCCTGCCAGGTGTGCCACGGCGACGTGCAGGATGGGCAGGGGCGCCTCACCGGAGACGCCGTGGTGGTGGCGCAGACGGTTGCGCACTACCCAACCCAGTTTCCGGGCGTGGCGCCCGCACTGATGGTGGTGGAGAAGGTCCGCCACGGCCGCTTCTTCGGTATCGGCGGCACCATGCCGCTCTACTCGCGCGAGGCCCTCTCCGACGAGGACCTCGGAGCCCTCCTCACCTACCTGGGCCTCTGACCTCACTCCGCGGGAATGCAGCTGGCCGCGTCCCCATCCTCAAGGCCGAGGGGCCAGTACTGCACCTGGTAGGTGACGCGGAAGTCCGTCCCCCAGCACTCCGCGGCCCGCGCGCCTGCGCCATCGCCCTCGAGGATTTCCACATCCGCGCGGCCGCGGTGGTCCGCCTGCCAGCGCGTGATGATGCGCGCATGGTCCTGGCCGGAAGTCCCGCCCACCCACTCCTGGCGGAGGTCGAACACGAGGACACCCCTCCCATCCGCGAACCTCCGCGAGGTGAACAGGACCCCCTCGCCCGTGAGGCGCACTGCCTCGAGATGCACCACGACAGGGTCCACCGTGGCGTCGTACCGGATGTCCATCTGCTTGAACGAAGCGAGGCCGCCCAGGGCCATGCCCGCAGCGGCGACATCCTCCACGGGGAAGCGCACCGTGCCCTTGCTGCTGCGGAACTGCGCCTCGGGGGCTTCGGCCGTTCCGTGCACGAACGTCTCCCACGGCGCGTCGGGAACGTCGCGGCTCCGGAACTCGATGTCCCAGGTGAACGCTCCCGTCCCCGTCCGCTCGATGACCACGCGCCCCTCCAGGGTGGGCTGACGCTCCCAGGGGAAGGGCCCCCAGATTCGGCGCTCCTCCTCGCGCGTGGTGGGCGGCACCTGGCGAACGCCATCGAGGAGCCCAAGGATGAATCCAAGGATGTCGTTGAAGCCCCTCCCGGCAGCGAAGGTGTCCTCGTACAGCTTGGAGACTTCGCCAAGGCCCTGTGCGGTTCGGCTCCCGGACAGGCCCGAGTGCGTGACTCCACCCTCCTCTGGCACCCGCGCCTCCACCTGCTCCCGCTCCGGCAGGGCTGCGAGGAACACCAGGTCCTCGTTGGAGTAGGGTTGCCCGCAGCTCACCAGCATCAGGCCGAGGAGGACGCCTGCGGCCCTCCTGTGCATCCGGACGTCACGGCGCATACATCACCATCGCGGAGAGCTCGGTGAACCCGAGCAGTCGGTTGTCGTCAACGCTGTACAGGAGCGCGTGCGCCCTCGCGCGTGCGCCGAGGCTCAGGCCCCACGGAAGCTGCAGCCGTACGCCTGCCACCACTCCGGGCGACAGCGTGCCCATGGCTTGAGCGGGCAGCCCGGTCGCGTCGTCGAAAGTTCGCCCCAGCACCAGCAGCGCGAGGCGCCCGCCAACGAAGGGCACCAGCGGCCCCACCGTCCACTCATGGGTGAGCGAGCTCGCCAGGTGCGTCTGCGTGTGGCGGTAGCGCAGCAGGGGCAACCCCGGCAGCTCGAGCTCGCCCTCCGTGCGCCCCGTGGCGGCCTCCAGTCCCAGCACCCAGTCGCGCCTCGGGAAGTCACGCAGCTGCGCCTCGAAGCCCGCAAGGCCCAGCGACGGAAAGAGCGTGTCGCGCGCCGTCCTGTCAAAGAAGGCCTGGCTGCCGAGCGACAGCCCGAAGCGCCACGACGGCGGCAGCTCGCGGGTACGGCCCGTGCCCTTCACCGGGTCATCGGAGAAGGGGGCGTCGCGCAGGGACGTCTCGTCGAGCGCGCTGATGCGCCCAGCGGCCACCTCCACCTCGCCCACGCGGATGCGGTCCGACAGGCGCCGCTTCACACGGTAGCGCCCGGGGGCGAGCGCGAGCCGGCGCTCCACGCCCGCGGGCTTGTGCACCTCGGCGGCCACGAAACCGCGCGCATCCACCAGGAAGTACGCGCCCTCCGGCGCCCAGGCCGGCAGCGCGAGCCCGTCGCGCCGCGCGCCCACGTCGGTCAGGACGACGTCCCCATTGCCCGCAAGGTCGAAGCTGAAGGTGGGGTGCTGGGCGCCTGCCTCGGTGCTCGCGGTGTCAGCGACGGTGCGTTCATACGCGTAGGCGTAGGCCTCGCCCAGGCTCACCTTCCCGTCGCGGCTGCGGTCCGCGTCGCCCAGCATCCCGCTCGCCAGGTGGTGCGTGAAGTAGCTGCCGCCGAGCAGGTCCGACTCCTGCGAGTCCTCGTCCGCCGCGCTGGAGGTGAGCAGCACCAGTCCCTGCGCGCGGCGGCCCGCATCCGT
>JAKEEX010000558.1 GCA_022616315.1 Myxococcaceae bacterium | reverse complement strand
GGGCAACACGTACCCCGCCGACGCGCCCCTCAAGGTCAAGCGGCTGCCGCACCCAACCATCTTCGAGTACTACCGCAAGAAGACCCTCGCGGGGCCGGAGAGCTGCCTCCTGCTCGATCCGTCCTGGCACGCCACGCACCTCGAGGCGAGCGGCCACGCGGAGTATGGCAAGGGGGCTGCGGAGCTGCTCACCCGCCGGAACACCGTGTGGCACCTGCAGACCTTCCAGGGGGGACTCAAGCAGGGCGACGCCAAGTGGAAGGAGGCCGAGGCCCTGAAGCTCGCGCTCCTCGGCGAGAACTGGGAGGGCACCGCGCTCGAGCAGTCGGGCAGCGGGCTGGCGGAGCCCAAGCTCGACGGGCCCGACGACAGCAAGGTCGAGCAGTACCGCCGCAACCTGTGGGACCGCGAGCCGATCCCCCGCAAGGTGGGCAAGACCGACGTGAGCGCGAGCGCCGGCGACGTGGTCACCCTCTACTACCTGCTGCGCGCGCTGCAGGACAAGAGCGTCGCCCCCGCCATCCTGATGTGCAACTTCCATGGCCCCGACGTGGCGCACGCCGGCAGCTTCACCGACTACCAAGCGGCCGTGACCGCGCTGGACGGCATCGTGGGCGAGCTGTGGGCGGTGCTGCAGAGCCCCGACAACAAGCTGAAGGGCAGCACGGCGCTCGTGGTGACGCCGGACGTGGGGCGGGACGCATCTCCCACCGGGGGCAGCTTCGTGCACCACCGGAGCGGCGACCCGGGCTGCCGGCGCCTCTTCGCGCTGGTGGTGGGGCCGGGGATCAAGGCGCAGGAGATTTCGCGCGTGGTGCGGCAGACCGATCTCTGCCCCACCGTCGGGGCGTGGCTCGGCGTGCCCACGCCCCTCGTCGAGTCCGAGGCGAAGGCGCTGTCGGAGGTGGTGTGAGACGCGCTGGCTGGCTCGGCCTCACGCTCGCGCTCGGCCTCGGCTCCGCGGGGAGCGCCGACGACCCCTCGGTGGCCGCCGAGGAGTTGCGCCTGGTCGGGGGCCCCGTGCTCGCGCGGGTCCCGCGGCCCGGCGCATCTCCTC
>JAKEEX010000557.1 GCA_022616315.1 Myxococcaceae bacterium | reverse complement strand
AGCGTCCGCGCCAGCTTCCCCGAGCCGAGGCGAACCACCAGTGCTCCGGTTTCCTCCGGCCTGCGCTCAGGTCGCTTGCTGAACCTTTCTGGAGGGCACCCCGGTCGCAGCCGGGAGCCCACGGCATGTCGTGGTTCCGCGCGATGCCGTGGAGGCCCGGCGTCTCGAGCGGGCCTGTGCGCGAGAGTCGCATTCTCTCAAGTGTTGGATTTCATGAGGCTGCTCCGGAGTGGGTTCCGTCCGGAGCGGTGGCATCGCCCTTGCCCTGCGTCGCCATCGCTTCGTGACACTTCCCACTGACCGGAGTTCTCGATGAGACCCACGCATCGCCCTGCGGCGACGGCGCTCGCCCTGCTGATGTTCGGCGGGGCCGTGACCGCCGAAGCGGCCCACCCCGTGCTGCCGCGGACGGAGCTGGTCCTCCACCAGAAGCAGGAACCCCAGCGCGCGGTGAAGGCGCAGGCATTCGTCCGCGCCCAGGTGCAGGGCCTGGGGCTGGGCTCCAGCGATGCCCTCCAGATGGGGCGCCACTTCACCAACGCGCAGGGCCAGACCATCGTGCGCTTCTCCCAGACCCACGAGGGCAAGCGGGTCTTCGGCGCGGACGCGGTCGTGGCCGTGCACCCGGATCAGCGGACCGAGCTCCTCGTCCGGGCGCTGGAGTCGGACATCCGCATCTCCTCCAGCCCCGTCCTTTCCGCGCATCAGGCCCGGCTGGTCTCCCACCGGGAGCTGATGCCCCAGGGGGCCTACCAGGAGGAGCCCCACGTGGAGCTGGTGGTGTTCCCGACGCGGTTCACCGGCGGGATGAAGCCGCGCTACGACGCCAAGACGGGCGTGAGCTGGGACCGGGAGGAGAGCGTCCTGGCGCCCCGTCCCACGGGCACCCACGTCTGGGCCTACGAGGTGACCTCCATCCTGCGCAGCCGCGAGGACGGTGCGCGGGACATGCACGTCATCGTGGACGCGCGCACGGGTGACGTCCTGCGCAAGTGGGACGCCTCGCCGGCCTTCCTCCCCAAGGGGCAGACCCGCGTGCCGCGCACCTATGGCGCCATGGAGCTGGCGAGGAGCCCGCTCAAGATTGCGCCGGCCCTCACGGTGGCCCCCGCGGCGCTCGCGCGGATGAAGCAGACCTCCAGCACCTCCGCGGCGGCGAGCGCTCAGGAGGTCCTCGGCAACGGGCTCGGCTACTACAACGGGCAGGTGAAGCTCGCCACGTCGGAGAACACGGCCGTGGGTGGCTACGACCTGTGGGACTACTCGCGCGCTCCGAACCCGCATCCGACCTACGGCACGTTCGGCAACGTCACGATGTATCACGACGTCAACAACTACCAGTACAGCGCCTACGTCATGGACAACCAGGCCGGCTCCCAGGACAACTGGTGGGGCGATGGCTTCGTCTACATGGCGCCCGCTCCCATCGTGTATCCGGAGTACGGCGAGTACGAGATTCCCTGGGACGGCTTCCACTACGGGGACGCGAACGGCCAGACGGCGGCAGTGGATGCGCACTTCGCTTCCACCACCACGTACGACATGTACAAGCATGTCCTCGGCCGCGCGGGGCTGGACGGGCAGGACTCGGGCATCATCTCCGTCGTCCACTACCGCTACTGGTACCGCAACGCCCAGTGGAGCTCGTGGGACCAGATGATGATCTACGGGGACGGGAACTTCCCCTTCTTCCCGGACGGGGACCGCAGCTTCACCTCCCTCGACATCGGCGCCCACGAGATGAGCCACGGCGTGATGAGCGCCACGGCGAACCTCGACTACATGGGTGAGCCCGGCGGGCTCAACGAGGCCAACTCGGACATGATGGCCATGGCCGCGGTGGCCTATTCCAAGCGCCTGGAAGGGGACCCGGTGGATCGCATCCCCGCGGTCCCGCTGCCCTGGACCCTCGCGCCCGAGCTCAACCCCGGAATGGGCCCGATCCGGTATCTCTACAAGCCCTCCCTGGATGGCATCAGCCCCGACACCTGGTTCTACGGGATGTCCATGCTCGACGTGCACTACACGAGCGGACCCGCCAACCGGATGTTCCACTCCCTCGCGGACGGCACCTCCAGCGACGCCTCCAGCGACCACCACAGCCCCTACCTCCCCGAGGGCATGGCGGGCATCGGCCTCGATGCGGCGACCCGCATCTGGTTCAAGGCCGTGACCGAGCACTTCACCTCCACCACGAACTACGCGGGCGCGCGCGAGGCATGCATCCTGGCCGCCACCGACCTCTACGGTGCCTCCTCCCCCGAGCTCGCCGCGGTGGAGAACGCCTTCGGCGCCATCAACGTGGGGCCCGCCCACGGCAAGGCCCTGCGTCCCCTCGTCACCTTCCCCGGAGACCTCGTCTCGCCGGATTCAAGCCTCGTGACGGACAGAGAGTGGACCCTCGGCGACGTCTTCCTCCGCACGCCGGTCGTCCCCGCGGGGGAGGTGGCGCGGCTGCACGCCAGGGTCGACCACGCCACGGACACGTCGGTCACCTGGAAGGCGGGCATCGCGAAGGGCTTCTATTCGCCCGCTTTCGACCCGCTGGACGTGACCGCGGCCTGCGGCATCTTCGACGCCGAGGGCAGGTATCACGCTCCACGCAACGCCCCCGCCTGGTGCGGCGTCCGTGCCTTCAGCAAGCAGGACCCCCTCGAGTTCGGCGCCTCCATGGTGTTCGTCGCTCGCCTCGACGCGGATGGCGATGGCGAGCAGGACGCGGTGGACCAGGGAATGCTCGCCCTCACCTGGGGCCTGAGCGGCGCGGCGACGGAGAAGATCAGCGCCTACCCCGACCCCGAGGGGCGCGGGCTCGTGGATGACTTCTCCGTGCAGCTGTGGGGCGAAGGCTTCAACAACGCGTTCACCAAGTAGGGACTCCCATGCGAACGACTCACATCCGCCCTGCTCTCGTTGCAGCCCTCGTCCTGGGACTCCTCACCGCCTGCGGAGGAGGCTCGACACCCGTCCCTGAGACCACCCCGCCCCCCACCACGCCTCCGCCGACGCCCGCAACGGTGACCCTGGCGCAGGGCCTCGAGTACACCGATCCCGTGGGGACGGGCTGGCGCCTGGTGAAGGATCCCGCCTCGACCTCGACCCACCTCGTCCTGAGCCTCGTCGGGCCCGAGGGCGAGAGCGGTCGCGGCGTCGGGTTCAACCTCCAGTCCGACGGCAGCATCACCTTCGCGAAGTTCGACAACGGGACCTACGTCCAGGACTCCGGCGTCTTCGCCGTCACCAACCAGGACACGCCTCCCGAGGCCTACGACGCCGTCCTGCGTGCCGGTGGGCTCAAGCAGGGAGGGAGCCTGCTGAGCGTGGGCGTCTTCCAGAAGGACCGCCGCCACCCTGCCCAGGCGCTGAACGTGCCGCTCATGCAGGTGGCCATCGACTTCGATGGACCGAAGGTCCAGGCGCGCCACCTGGCCACGGGCACCACAGTGGCCCTGGCCGTGACCAAGGCCAAGGCCATCCCCGAGGACATCGGCACCTTGCCCGCAGATACCTGGCGCTTCGACGCGGACTACTCGTCCGTCATCGCCAAGTCGCGGCTGAACCCCATCCAGGTTTCCGTCGGCAAGCTCGTCCTCCGCTAGCGCCGTGCCGTCCATGACCTCCGAAGGAGCTCCCATGAGATTCTCCATGCGTCCAGCCGCCACTGCGCTGACCCTCGTGCTCGCCACCGGGGCCCTGGCCTCTCCGGCCCCGGCCCCACGTCCCGCCCACCTCCTCGCCGCCCAGGCCCAGGAGTCCAGCCGCATCCAGCAGGCGAAGGACTTCCTCAGGGCCCGGGCCCCGCAGCTGGGCCTCACCGGCCTGGATGACTTCCAGGTGGTGAGCGTCCTCACCAACCCGCAGGGCGAGGCCGTCGTGCGCTTCTCCCAGCGCCACCAGGGCTCCCCGGTCCTCGGAACCACGGTGGTGGTCCGCGTCGGGAAGCAGCTCCACGTCACCGCCAAGCACCTGGAGGACGGCATCCAGCTGCCGTCGGGCCAGCCGCGCCTCAGCGCGGACCAGGCCGTGGAGGTGGCCCACCGTGACCTCACGCCCACCGGTGTCTACAGCGAGCAGCCCTCGGTGGAGCGCATCGTCTTCCCGACGCGGATGGTCGGTGGCATCGAGCCCAGGCTGGACCCGACCTCCGGCATCGTCGTGCCTGACCCCCTGCGCAGCGTCTCGGTGGGCGCAGTGAAGGGGCGCCACGTGTGGGCCTACCACGTGACCCGCAAGCTGGTGTCCTCCGCGGGGCTCCCGCTGGTGCTCCACGCCATCGTGGACGGGAGCTCGGGCCTCATCCTCCGCAAGTGGAGTGAGGGGCAGAGCGAGGACCCCATCGCCTCGGGAGTCGTGCAGCCTCCGGCCGTCGACTACGACGCCCAGGCCGCGAGGCTGTCGGTGCCCATCCGCGTGGCGAGCGCCGGGCCGCAGGTGTCCGGGCTCGCCCCGTCCAGCTCCGCCGTCCCGGCTCCGGACACGCTCACTCCGGCGGTCGGCCTGGCGAAGACCCAGTTCGCGGGCGACGTGGAGATTCCCACCAGCTTCGACTCCGTCGCCAACGGCTACGGCCTCCACGACCTCCAGCGGGGCCTCGGCTCGAGTCCCTTCCTCGACACGCGTCGGCTCCCGGCCGGCAACCGCATCATCAGCGAGGCGTACGACTGGGCCCGCCAGGAATGGCTCCCCGACGGGACCATCATCACCCACTACTACGACTACACCATGGCCTCCGGGCCCTACGGGCAGGACGAGGTCACCGGGAGCGTCGACAACGTGTGGGGCAACAACCAGGACAACGTGATGCTCGGCTGGGGCCAGAGCCCCTTCACCGACACGGCCAAGACCGCCGCGGCCGAGGCAATGCACGCCGTCACCACCGTCTGGGACGTGCTGAACAACGTCTTCAACCGCAAGAGCTTCGACGGCAACGACACGAGCATCGTCGTCCAGGCCAACGTGAACTACATGAATGGCAAGACCATGTGGTCGCCCGACCAGGGGCTGTTCATCAGCGGCATGGGCTCGACCGATGGCTGGGGGGACACCTCCGGCAGCATCTCGACCCGCAACGGCGCCGAGCTCACCAACATCGCGCGCGAGCTGGGCATCGCCCTGCACCAGAGCGTCATCCCCTACACCCCGGAGATGTCCCTGGAGCGCCAGCACCTGGAGCGCTCCACGGGCGCCCTCCTGTCCCAGCTGGCCGAGGCGTACGCACAGCGGCAGCCCACCGACCCCGCCGACACCATCCCCGCGGCCCCCGTGGACTGGATGTTCGGGAGGACCCGCTATGACGACCGCCCCTTCTTCTGGATGATCAAGCCCAGCAAGGACGGCTTCTCCGCGGACGCCTACTTCGATGGCATCTGGATGCTGGGGCAGCAGTACTTCGACGGATTCTCCTATGGGGACGGCCCCATGAACCGGGCCTGGTACTTCATGGCGGAGGGGGCCTCCTCCGACAGCAGCAGCGACGCCTACAGCCCCTTCCTCCCCCAGGGCATGGCGGGCATCGGCCTCCACAAGGTGGGGCAGATCCTCTTCAAGGCCCTCACCGAGCGCTACCTGGACACCTCCGGCTATGACGAGGCCCGGGTCGCCTGCATCGCGGCGGCCGAGGAGCTCTTCGGGGCCGGCTCTCCGGAGGTGGTGGCGGTCACCAACGCCTTCGCCGCCGTCAACGTCGGCGCGCCCTTCGGCGGGTCCGCGCCGGTGCGCGTGAGCTTCCCCGACCACCTGGTGGAGGACGGGACCCCCGCTGCGCCGAATTTCGTGATCCAGCACTTCCAGTTCGTCCCGACCGGCGAGTGGGTGAAGCTGAAGGCCCAGGTCCAGAATGCGGCGAACCCTGCTGTCACCTGGAAGGCCACGGGTGTCCCCGGACTGATGACGAGCGCTGGCGGGGCCACCCAGTCCCAGGGGACCTTCCGCGCCGACGGTGCGTACAGGGCCCCCGCGAAGGGCAACACCACCTGGAGCGTCCAGGCCTGGAGCGCCGAGGACCCGCGGCAGTTCGCCCAGAGCGTGGTGTGGGCGTTCGACCTCGACAGCAACGGTGACAGCGAGCTGGACGCCCTCGACATGGCCGACATCGCGATGCTCGCGTACCTGCCTTCCCCCTTCAAGGACGCCCTCAATCCCAACGCCCTCTATGGCAAGCGGACCTCGATCTCGGATTGGGACATCCAGATGGTGACGCTGGCCTTCAACAACGCCTTCAACAACTGAGGAATGGCCATGCGCATCCTGAACCTCTTTGGACGGGTCATTCCCGTGGTCCTCATCGCACTGCTCGGCGCGTGCGGCGGCAGCGACGGCATCCGGGACACCCCGCTCCCGACTCCGCCCCCGCCACCCGCTCCGCCCACGACCTCGAGCGGTCTCGCGTACACCGACCCCCAGGTGCCGGGTTGGCGCCTCGTGAGGGACCCCAGCTCCACGGCCACCCAGCTGGTCCTCAACCTCGTGGGCCCTGCGGATCAGAAGGGCCGGGGCGTGGGCTTCAACCTGCGCTCGGACGGCTCGGTGAAGTTCGCGAAGTTCTCCGACGGGAGCTACATCCATGACCTCGGCGTCTTCAAGCTGGGGAACAAGACCGGGCCCGTGGCCATCAACGGCGAGACGGCTGCCCAGGACATCTACGCGGTCCTCGGAGCCGTGAAGGACGGTGGGAAGCTGCTGACCGTGGGCGCCTACCAGAAGGACCGGCGCTGGCCCGCCCAGCGCCTCGACGTGCCCCTCTACCAGGTGGCCATCGACTTCGACCCGCAGGTCGCGGGCGCCTTGAAGCCCGGGACGCGCCTCCCGCTCACGTTCGTCCGTGCGCGGAGCATCCCGGAGGACATCGGAGACAGCCCCGATGCGCCGAAGTTCGACCCGTACACCATCCTCAACAAGTACCGGATCGACGACGTGACGATCGCCGTCGGCACGCTGGTGACGCAGTAGGAAGAGGGCTCCCGCGCAGGGGATGCGGCGCTCGAGGGCTTCATCTTCCGACTCGTGCCGGAGCAGAAGGCAGCCTGGACGGTCGATGCGCAGACGGGGTGCGCGCGCTCGGCCTCTCGGGAAGCGGAGGAGCGAGGGGCCGCACGCAGACGGCACGTGCCCGCTGCGGGACCCGCACCGGGGGCCTCAGATTGCCAGAGGCCAGCGGAGGTCCCTGACCTCCAAGGTGTGTCGGGTCGGAATCAGGGAGGCGGAGCACATGCACGTCGACAGCGAGAGGTGGGCGACGCTGAAGGGCAGGGCCAGGGAGGAGCTCCAGGCGTTGCTGCTCATTGCTGGCTACCTGGCCGCCTTCCTCTGTGCCCTCACGTTGTACCGGGACCTCACTGCTGGCGGGCCCGGACTCCGCTCCTTCCGCTACGGATACAACCTGTTGGAGGCGCTGCTGCTCGCCAAGGTCATCCTCCTGGGCAAGGCCCTCCATGTCGGGAAGCGACTGCCGAGCGGGGTCCTCATCGTCCGCGTCCTTGCCCTGACCCTCGTGTACGGTGTGCTGGTGCTCGCGTTCAACGCGCTGGAGCACATCCTCGAGAGTGTCCTCCGGGGGGAGAGCGTGAGGACCGCCCTGGAGGCGCTCCTCGGGAAGGGCAGGAACGAGATCCTGGTGCGGACGCTGGTCATCCTCGTCGCCTTCATCCCCATCTTCTCCCTCTCCGAGCTGGGGCGGGTGCTGGGCGCGGAGAAGGTGGGGGCGCTCTTCTTCCGGCGAGCGGCGCAGTGACGTGCGGCGGCGTCCTCCCCGGGAGCTGCGCGCACGCGCCCGTCGCGACGCGTGCGCGAGACGGCGTGTCTCCACCTCATGCGTCATTGGCGGCTGCTCGCCGCACGCGGCCAGGACTTCTCCGGCCACCTCTTGAGCCCACCGGACGCCTGGCTCACCTTGCTCGCCGGGCGCGGCGGCGTGCGCCGTCCACTTCCGTACGTCACCTCCCGGCACGTGGCTGCCGGGCAGCGCACAGGCTGCTAGCGCCCACCGCATGCTCGACCCGACCACACGCTTGTGGAGGAGGGGAGTGCGGTCCCCAGGCATCGTACCGTTCACGTCCGCTTGGATCGCCCTGAGGGTCGTCCTGTCGGCGAGCGCCCTCGGGGCCTGCCAGCGAGAGCAGCCGCCGCTGCCTCCGGCGGCCGCGGCCCCGGCCTCGAAACCTGCTGAGCCCGCGACCTTCGTGGGTCGCGAGACGTGCGCACGCTGCCATGAGGCGCAGGTGGCGCTCTGGCGAGGATCGGACCACGACCTCGCCATGCAGGAGGCCACCGGGGAGACGGTGCTCGGTCACTTCGGCGGTGCCCGCTTCACCCACTTCGGCGTGACTTCGAGCTTTTTCAAGAAGGATGGGACGTTCTTCGCCCGCACCGACGGGCCCGACGGGGCGATGCACGACTACCCCATCGCCTACACCTTCGGCGTCCGTCCGCTGCAGCAGTACCTCATCGCGCTCCCCCGCGGCCGTTTGCAGGCGCTCAATGTGGCCTGGGACAGCCGACCGAAGCGGGAGGGAGGCCAGCGCTGGTTCCATCTCGCTCCCGACGAGGCCGTCGAGCACGACGACATCCTCCACTGGACCGGTCCGTACCAGAACTGGAACTTCATGTGCGCCGAGTGCCACTCGACGAACGTGCAGAAGAACTACCGCGCCTCCGACGACAGCTACGCGACCACCTGGTCGGAGCTCGCAGTCTCCTGCGAGGCCTGCCACGGCCCCGGCTCCCGGCATGTGGCCTGGGCCAGTGGTGGTGCGGCCACGGGTTCAGCGGAGGCGGCGCTCGAGGGTTTCGTTTTCCGACTCGTTCCGGAGCAGAAGCCAGCCTGGACCGTCGATGCGCAGACAGGCCTCCCGCGGCGGCTCCCTGCGGGAGGCTCGGTGAGCGAGCTCGAGACGTGCGCCCGCTGCCACGCGCGGCGCTCGGTGGTGGCGCCCTATCAGCATGGCCGCCCCCTCCTCGACAGCTACCGGCCCGCGCTCCTCACGGAGCAGCTCTACTTCGCGGATGGCCAGCTCGAGGAGGAGGTCTACGAATACGGCTCTTTCCTCCAGTCACGCATGTACGCCCACGGTGTGAGCTGCACCGACTGCCACGACGCGCACAGCCTCCGAGTCCGTGGGGGCGAGCAGGGTGTCTGCCTGCAGTGCCATCCCGCGGAGCGCTTCGACACGCCGGCGCACCACCACCACCGCGCGGAGGCGCGCGGTTCCCGCTGCGTCGAGTGCCACATGCCGGCCCGCACCTACATGGTGGTGGACGCCCGGCGCGACCACAGCCTGCGAGTTCCGCGGCCTGACCTCACCGTGAAGATTGGCACCCCAAACGCCTGCAATGGCTGCCATGCCAAGCGCTCGGCGCAATGGGCGGCCAGCGCGGCGCTCCGGTGGTGGGGGCCGCGCACCCCCAGTCGGCCCCACTACGGGGAGGCGCTCCACGCAGGCCGGGAGGGCCTCCCGGGTGCAGAGCAGGCGCTGAGCGCGCTCGCCGTGGACGCGGAGACGCCGGCCATCGTGCGTGCCACGGCGCTCCAGCTCCTGCGCCAGCAGCTCGGCCCGGCGTCGCTCCCGGTGGTGAAGCGTGCCCTCTCGGACCGCGAGGCGCTGGTGCGCCACGGAGCGTTGCTGGCGCTGGAGGGCGCACCGCCGCCCTACCGGGTGCCTCTCGCTGCTCCGCTCCTGGGCGATGCAGTCCGCACCGTGCGACTCACCGCAGCGCGCATCCTGGCCGCAGCGCCCCGCGAAGGCCTCCCCCCGCAGCAACGCAAGGCGCTTGCTGCCGGGATTGCCGAGTACCAGGAGTCGCTCCGCGTGGACGCTGACCGTGCGGAGGCCCACCTCAACCTGGGGGTGCTGCACCAGGACCTCGGCGAGCTCCCCGCAGCCGAGGCCGACTACCTCGCAGCACTGCGGCTCAGTCCCCGCTACCCTCGGACGTATGTGAATCTCGCCGACCTGTATCGGGCACAGGGCCGGGACGACGAGAGCGAGCGGGTGCTGAGGCAGGGGCTGGCAGTGACCCCTCGGAACGCGGACGTGCT
>JAKEEX010000556.1 GCA_022616315.1 Myxococcaceae bacterium | reverse complement strand
GTCTTGTAGCGGGCCGCCTGTGGGCAGTAGGCGCAGTCCTCGGAGCAGCCGCCAGTCTTGATGGAGAGCAGCGAGCACAGCTGCACCTTGTTGTCGCCCCACACCAGGCGGTGGACGGTCTGCGCCCGGTGGACGAGCTCCAGCAGCGGAAGCTCGTAGAGGGCCTTTACCTCCGCCAGCGTCCAGTCGTGGCGGAGGGTGACGCCCTCGGGCACCTCGGTGGGGCCGTGGGCGTGAACGGAGGTCGCGGAGGGCTGGCTCATGGGGGCTTACGCTCTCCTGCTCGCCAGGGGGGCGAGACGAGAATAACGAGAGGGTCCGCACCCTTACGAGGGGGGGCGGAGGCTTGTCAACCTGCGACTCACACGTGGTTGACGAACGGGCCTGCGGGGAAGAAGAGCGCGCTCCCGGTGGGTTCGTCTCCGTCCCGCTCCGCGCCCATGGCATAAGGCGCGCCCTGCCCGCCCGGGCTCGAAAACACGCACATGATCCGCCTCGACAACGTCAGCAAGCAGCACGGCCGCCAGCTCCTCTACGTGGAGGCCTCCGCCGCGCTCCACAAGGGCGAGAAGGTGGGCCTCGTCGGCCCGAACGGCGCCGGCAAGTCCACGCTCTTCCGGATGATCACCGGCGACGAGCACCCGGACGAGGGCCAGGTCTCCATCGACCGTGGTGTCACCATCGGCTACTTCGACCAGGACGTGGGCGAGATGTCCGGCCGCAGCGCGGTGGCCGAGGTGATGAACGGCGCCGGCCCCGTGAGCGAGGTGGCCGCGGAGCTCAAGGAGCTCGAGGCCGCCATGGCGGACCCGGACCGCGCGGACGAGATGGAGAAGCTCGTCGACCGCTACGGCGTGGTGCAGGCCCGCTTCGAGGAGCTGGGCGGCTACGCGCTGGAGGGCCGCGCCCGGGAGATCCTCGCGGGCCTCGGCTTCTCCGAGGAGATGATGGACGGGGACGTGGGCAAGCTGTCGGGCGGCTGGAAGATGCGTGTCGCCCTCGGCCGCATCCTCCTGATGCGCCCGGACGCCATGCTCCTGGACGAGCCGAGCAACCACCTGGACCTCGAGTCCCTCATCTGGCTGGAGGGCTTCCTCAAGGGCTACGAGGGCGCGCTGCTCATGACCTCGCACGACCGCGAGTTCATGAACCGCATCGTCACCAAGATCGTCGAGATCGACGCCGGCAACCTCACGACCTTCTCGGGCGACTACGAGTTCTACGAGCGGCAGCGCGCGCAGAACGAGAAGCAGCAGCAGGCACAGTTCGAGCGCCAGCAGGCCATGCTCGCCAAGGAGCTCGCGTTCATCGAGCGCTTCAAGGCGCGCGCCTCCCACGCGGCGCAGGTGCAGAGCCGCGTGAAGAAGCTCGAGAAGATCGAGAAGGTGGAGCCCCCCAAGCGCCGCCAGACGGTCCTGTTCGAGTTCCTGCCGGCCCCGCGGTCCGGCGACGACGTCGCGAAGCTCGAGCGCGTCCACAAGGGCTACGGCAAGCGGCGCATCTACGAGGGGCTGGACTTCCTCGTGCGCCGCGGCGAGCGCTGGTGCGTGATGGGCGTCAACGGCGCGGGGAAGTCCACGCTGCTGAAGCTCGTGACCGGCTCGACCGACCCGGACGAAGGCGCGGCGACGCTCGGGGGCAGCGTGAAGCTGGGCTACTTCGCCCAGCACGCCATGGACCTCCTCGACGGGGACCGCTCCGTGTTCGACTCGCTCGTGGACGCCTTCCCCCGCGCGAGCCAGGGCTCCTTGCGCGCGCTGGCGGGCTGCTTCGGCTTCTCCGGGGACGAGGTGGACAAGAAGTGCCGCGTCCTCTCCGGCGGCGAGAAGGCGCGGCTGGTGATGGCGAAGATGCTGTTCGACCCGCCCAACTTCCTGGTGCTGGACGAGCCCACCAACCACCTGGACATGGCCACCAAGCAGATGCTCATCACCGCGCTCTCGCGGTACGAGGGCACCATGCTCTTCGTGTCCCACGACCGGCACTTCCTCGCCGCGCTCTCCAACCGCGTGCTGGAGCTCACCCCCGAGGGAGTCCACCAGTACGGCGGCGGCTACATCGAGTACGTGGGCCGCACCGGCCGCGAAGCACCCGGCCTGCGCAGCTAGCTCCCCTCTCCCTCTGGGAGAGGGAAAGGGTGAGGGGGTTGTGCAACCGGGCTCCTCGAACAGCGTTACCTCACCCCCTCAGCAACGAGCGGCTGGTGTCCGAGCCGCACCTGGATGGACGGGTGCTCTGCCACGAGCTTCCGCAGCCGCTCCAGGCCCTGGGCGTTCCGCTCCCGGTCCACGGTGAACGAGCCCGGCTCGACCCCGTTCTTCCAGCCCCACGCCGTGTGGCACGTGTCCCCCACGAACAGGACGGGGCCCGCCTTCGTGCGCGCGAGGTACGCGGTGCTGCCCGGCGTGTGGCCCGGCATCCACAGCGCCCACAGCGAGCCGTCCCCGAACACGTCCACGACGCCGTCGAAGCGGCCGTCCGCGTCCGGCTCGAAGCGCCACGTCCGCAACGCGCTCTTCCCCTTCAGCTCGGCGTCGGTGGTGCCGTTGGCGAGGAGGTTGACGAGGCTGCGCGGAGACGTCTCACCGGGGCCGAGGTAGACGGGCGTCTCGGCGGGCAGGTCCGGCATCCCCATGATGTGGTCCAGGTGCAGGTGCGTGAGGAGCACGCCCGAGACGGGCCGGGGCTCGCGTGCCAGCCAGTCTCCCAGCGCGGTGTGCACCTTCAGCGTCTCCGCCTTCATGGCGCTGGCGACGATGCCCTGGATGGCCGAGCGGTCCTTCGCGTCCCGCAGCGCGCGCTCCACACCGGTGTCGATGAGGAAGGTGCCCCGGGTGGGGTGCCGCACCACGTGGAAGAAGATCTGGATGGGCTCCGGCCCGTCCTCGAGCTTCGCCTCGCGCGCCTTGGCGTGCTCGAGGTTGATGAGCCCGCCACGGTCCACTGCCCAGTCCGCGGAGACCACGGTCTCCACCTCGAGGGGACCCGGCTGCTCGAGGACCGCCAGCAGCTCCGAGGCGCGACGCGTCTGCCCGAGGCTCGAGGGCTCGGTGGGGTGGTGGCTGGTGACGCAGCCGGTGGAGGCCAGGAGAGCAACGATGAGGGTGGTGAGGCGGCTTGCCATGAGGGGCTCCTTGCGGTTACGGGAGCCAGACTAGCCATCTGCAGGAGAATGCCAATTGCCAAAATCCGCATCGAGCCATGCAGGAATGGATATCTCCTGGGAGGACCTCCGGCTCTTCCTGGCCGTCGCCGAGACGGGCAGCCTGAGCGCCGCAGCCCGCCAGCTCCGGGTGGGGCAGCCCACCGTGAGCCGACGTCTCGCCGAGCTGGAGGAGGAGCTCGGGTACGCGCTCTTCCGCCGCTCTGCGGGCGGCGCGGTCCCCACCACCGAGGGCGAGCGGCTCCTCGTGCCAGCGAAGAAGATGGCCGAGTGGGCGGGTGAGGCCACCCGCACCGCGGCGCGGGGCCAGAGCGCGCCCGAGGGCGTGGTCCGCATCGCCGCGGCGCCCGGCGTGGCGTTCGACTTCCTCGCGCCCTTCGCCGGATGGCTGAAGGGAAGGCACCCGCGCATCCGGATCGAGCTGCTGACCTCGGTGCACCTCCTCGACCTTGCACGAGGGGAGGCGGATCTCGCGCTGCGCAACCGCGCACCCACCTCGCAGGACCTGAAGGTGGTGGCCACGCTCCACCACGACGTCGCCGCGTTCGCATCGAAGGACTACGCGGCGCGGCTGCCCCGGCGCTACGGGCTGGCGGACGTGGACTGGGTGGCCTGGGCGCCGCCGTACGAGAACGTCCCGCCCAACCCGCAGCTCGAGGCGCTCATCCCCAACTTCCGGCCCAGCTTCACCTCGGACAACTTCCTCGTGCTGTTTCGTGCGGTGGAGTGCGGGCTGGGGGCGACGGTGCTCGGGAAGCAGCGGCACCGCTTCTCCCGCCCCACCCCGCTCGTGCCACTCGAGCTGGACCTCGGGCCCCACCAGCGCAGCGCTATGCACCTGGTGTGCGCGAAGAGCGCGCTGGACATCCCCCGGGTCCGGCTGGTGGCGGAGCTGCTCCAGGAGGAGCTCCACAAGTTTTCGACCTGAAGACGGTCGGGGCGACGGCGGGCCTGCGCTCGCCCGACTCCTCCCCCGCTCCCTGTAGAACGCCTGCCGTGCGCAGGTTGAACCCAAAGGCAGGAGGAGCGAGGGCCATGCAGGCGATCCAGCAACTGAACGACATCGGCCAGAGCATCTGGCTCGACCGTCTCGACCGCGACATGCTCGACAGTGGCCGCTTCGAGCAGGCGCTCGACACGCTGTCCGTGGCAGGCGCCACCACGAACCCCGGGGCGCTCGCACGGACCATCCGCGAAGGCTTCGACTACAACGCCTCCATCCACGCGGCGACGATGATGCGCCAGGAGCCGGAGGACGTCTTCTACGGCTTCATCCTCGAGGACCTCACGCGCGCCTCGGCGCTCCTCCAGCCACTCCACGAGCGCAGCGACGGCGAGGAGGGCTGGGTGACGCTCCCGGTCTCTCCCAAGCTGCGCGAAGCGTCCCGTCACATGGTGGCTCAGGCCCTTCGCCTCCATGCCGAGGCGGGCCTGCCCAACCTCGCCGTCGAGCTGCCGGGCACGCGCGCAGGCCTGAAGGCCGCGGAGGACACGCTCGCCGCGGGCGTCCCCGTGGTGGTGACGCACGTCTTCTCACCCGCCCAGTACCGCGCGGCGGCGGACGCGTGCATGCGCGGGCTCGAGCGGCGCGTGTCGGCGGGGCGTGAGCAGCTGGTGCCCTGCTTCGTCTCGGTGAACGTGCGCGCCTGGGACGAGGCGGTGGAGGGCCGCGTGCCGCGCTCGCTTCGCGGAGAGCTGGGGCTGGCCATCGCCCGCCGCGTCTACCGCGCGTTCTGCCGCGACATGGACTCGATCCGCGCGGACCG
>JAKEEX010000065.1 GCA_022616315.1 Myxococcaceae bacterium | reverse complement strand
TTTGGCCAGAAGCGACGCGCTAGCCCTTCGCTGATGATTGCGACGGCGGGCGCAGTGGCCGTGTCCTGTGACGCAAAGTCGCGCCCGCTGAGTAGCGGCGTCTCAGGAGCGGTTCGTGGAAACGCTGAAGTTGGAGCGCTTCAATCCGGTGCTCGTCGCCGCAGTACGACTGGAATGCGGGGTGCTCGAGGAACTGCGTGAGGAGGGCCTTCCACGGTGGCCAGTCGTGGCCACCGGGAACTGTCCTCACGTTCCCGGCGGGGAGCGCGTCCGCCAGGAGCTGGTCCATGGGGGCGAGGCGGTCCGCGTCGCCATACCCGAGCAGGAGAATCGGCCCCTGCTGCGCATTGCCGGTCCGCTCCTGCAGCCAGCGCCAGACCTGACGCGTGTAGTTCTCCCCATCCAGCGGGGCGCGCGGAGGGGCCTTCCACGCGGCGAGCCCGCCCGCGCGGCGAATCTCCTCCACCGTGTCCTTCTCCCCGAGGTAGGGCGCCAGCAGGATGAGTCCCTGCACCTCGTGCTCGTCCTCGTAGGCATGCATGAGCGCGCCCATCCCGCCCATGGAGATGCCGAGCAACCAGAGGGGGACCCGTGCCCGCTCGCGCGCCGGGGACACCACGTCTACCTCCAGCCGCTCGCTCAGAGTTCCACGGACGTAGTAGCCCAGGGTGGCGTTCGCGGAGAGGACCTCGATGCGCGGAAAGCGTGTGCGGATGGCCTCCACGAACGCCTGTTCCGCGAAGGCCTCCGCCGAGTCGCCCATGCCGGGAAGCAGGACGAGCCTGCACCGCGGCGCCCCGGACTGCGCCGGCCAGCTCAGGGAGCGCATGGGCGTGGGCGCGGGGAGGAGCAGCGCGCAGCCGGACACGAGAAGGGAGAGCAGCAGGAGGGCCGAGCGCATTGGGGTGGCCTCATGAGCCTCAGGGTGGCAAAGGGCGAGCCGCTCCTGAGCAGCCCGCCCCTCCGTGCTTCTGCGGCGCCTCAGGGCACGCCGGTGCTGGTGACCGACTCCGCGGCGCCATCCACCAGGTGGCGCTGCAGGAAGAGAACGGTGGTCATCAGCGCCAGGTCGCGGTTGGGCTTCTTGGCGAAGCCGTGTCCTTCGTCCAGGGCGAGGAAGTACCAGACGTCGCGGCCCTTTGCCCGCACCGCCTTCACGAGCTGCTCCGCCTCCGACTGCGGCACCCGCGGGTCGTTGGCCCCCTGCAGCACGTAGAGCGCGGCGGTGATGCGGTCCACGCTGTGGAGCGGCGAGATGCGCTCCTGCACCTTGCGCACCTCGGGGTCTCGCTCGTCGCCGTACTCCGCGCGGCGCAGGTCGCGCCGGTACGCCTGGGTGTTCTGCAGGAAGGTGGG
>JAKEEX010000555.1 GCA_022616315.1 Myxococcaceae bacterium | reverse complement strand
TGCTCTCCGCGCACTGGGAGGAGCGGCCGGTGACGGTGGGGGCCACGCGGACGGTGCCGCTCGTCTACGACTTCTACGGGTTTCCCGAGCGCTTCTACCAGCTGAGGTACCCGGCGCCCGGGGCGCCTGCGCTCGCGGAGCAGGTGCGCGGGCTGCTCGCGCCGCTGGGGCCGGTGGCGGAGGCGCCGGAGCGGGGGCTCGACCATGGTGCGTACATCCCGCTCGCGGCGATGTACCCGGGGGCGGACGTCCCGGTGCTGCAGCTCTCCATGCCGTCCCTGCACCCGGAGGAGCTCTTCACACTGGGGCGCAAGCTCGCACCGCTTCGTCGCGAGGGCGTCCTCGTCACCGGGAGCGGGTTCCTCACGCACAACCTGCGCGCGCTCGACTTCGGCGAGCACCCCGTGACGCCCACGTGGGCCGCGGAGTTCGACGCGTGGACTGCGGAGGCGCTGGAGCGCAAGGACGTGGACGCGCTCCTGGACTACCGCAACCGGGCGCCGGGAGTGCGCCTCGCGCTGCCCACGCACGAGCACTTCGTGCCGGTCCTCGCCGCGCTGGGTTCCGCCGTGGACACACCCCACGACGTGCGGTTCCCCATCACCGGATTCCTAGGGGGCTCAGCCACAAAGCGCTCCGTCCAGTTCGGCTAACGCTCCCCTCTCCGTCTGGGAGAGGGACAGGGTGAGGGGGCTGGAGAAGCAGCGAACGAAGCCCCGTCACCCAAACCACCGCCCACGCTCCGGCGCGAACACAATCACCCGCGCACCCAGCGCAGCAGGCATCCTCTCCCGCACACGAGCCTGCACCTCCTCCGGAGAGTGGGACTGGCTGAAGTGCATGAGGACGAGCGCCTCACACTGGAAGCGCTCCGCCCGCGCGACGATCTCGTCCAGATGGACGTGCGAGCGCTCCTGTGCATCCAACACGGTGCGGCGCCCGTCCACGAACGTGCACTCGAGGATGAGCACGCGGCTCTCCAGCAGCGCGGGCGCGGTGTCGAGCACGTGCGCGAGCGTGTCGGTGACGTAGGCGAGCTCGAGTCGCTCGGACTCTTCGAAGAGGTCCTCCCCGGCCCTGCGCAGCCTTGCCACCTCCTGTGCTGGGAGCCCGTGGTACTCCGGCCTCAGCTTCGGCACGCGGCGCAGGAACTGGTACGCGAGCGAGGGGACGCGGTGGTGCGTCCGGAAGGCGCGCACCCACACGTCGTGGCCGAGCGGCCACGTCTCGCCGGGGCGCAGGGGCACCGCGTCGATGCGCATGTCCGTGTGGTGAAGCCTCCCGAGCCCCGCGAGCGCCTCCGCGAGCGGAGCCTCGATCTCCGCCGGGAAGTACACCTTCGGAGGCCGGGGCTTTCCGATGAGGACGCGGATGCCGAGCAGGGCCCCGAGTGCCGCCGCGTGGTCCGCGTGTCCGTGGCTGAGGAAGAGGTGGTCCGTCCCCGCGAAGGAGCGAAGAGGGATGCCTGCATCCAGCACCACGCCGAGCTCCGGCACCTGCAGGGACGTGTACACCCCGCCGACGGAGATGCCCCGCACCGTGTAGGGGCCTGCGCGGATCTCGGTCAGCACGGCGCCGGAACCTAGCGCATCACCGACTCTCCCCCCACTCTGTCCACAAATGTGACCCTGTCAGCCCTCTCCCCCACAATCCACTTCCATGCTCACTCTGCTCCTCACGACCCTCCTCGCCGCCACGCCCGCGGACGTCACCCGCGAGACCGTCGTCCCCGCGCTCCGAGCCGAGGTCTTCCGCGCCTTCACGACCGTTGAAGGCGCCACCACCTTCTTCGCCCCTGCGGCCCGCATCGAGCTGCGTCCTGGAGGCCCCTATGAGCTCTTCTTCGTCCCGGACGCGCCCGAGGGCCAGAGAGGCGGCGAGGGCTGCCGCGTCCTCTCCTACGTGCCCAACGAGGTGCTCTCCTTCACCTGGAACGCGCCTCCG
>JAKEEX010000554.1 GCA_022616315.1 Myxococcaceae bacterium | reverse complement strand
GTGGTGGCGATTGCGTGCGTGGTCATGGTGTCTCTTTCTTCGGTGGGCTCGGCACGAGCCATGGAGGTGCAGGTTGGGGGCGTAGGGCTCCCTCGCGGTGGCATCCGCTCGCGCAGCGCTCGGTGGAGGCCGGCGAGGGTGCGCGGCTCATCGCTCACGCCATCGCAGGTCGGACGCGGCGGAGCGCCGGGATGCGGCGAGCCGTTGCGCGGTCGACGGTCAACCATCATGGCGTCCCCCACGAAAGCGCCGCCCACGCTCCCCCACGCGAAGCTCTACCAACGCGGGGGGAGCCCACCGGATGGCGCGGTCCGGCGGCACCGAGATCACCACTCTCGGTGGGGGCTGTCCGCGGAGGATCCTGCGGACGTCATGGAGCGGCGTCACCCTCAGGGCGGGGACGCGGATTGCGTGCTGGGCACGTTCGACGTCGGGGGTGAGCGCCTGACCCTTGCCAAGGGCCACGGCTGGCGCGGGGAGCGGTTCCGGGTTGGCTCGCCTCCCGGCGCCGCCCTGCCCGAACCCGAGGTCCCGATTGGTGAGGATGGTGAGGATGATGACGATGTTCCAGCCCCACCTCTACAAACTGTCACTACTCTCACCTCTGCCACTTCACGCGCGTAGGACGGCGGCATCGTCACAAACGTCACCATCGTCACCGTACCTCCCAGGTTTGGGCGCCAGCATGACCCGTGCGAGAGACGAGGCGCTGACCACCCACGACACGTCCGCGCCACCTGCGGAGCCGATGCCCGATCTGGAGCGCGCTGGGCGCTGTGCCCGGCCGGCAGCTTACGACAGACTCTAGGGCGTCCCTGAGCGCGTCCCAGCCGTCGGGTGGTCTGTCCTCTGCGCGAGCGCGGCTCGGAGGCCACAGCGTCTCGGCGATCGTGCGGGCGGTGCAGCCCTCGGGTGCGAGACGCGGCAGCTCAAGGAGCACCACGCGCAACGCTTCAGCTTCGGTGTCGCGGCTTTCGTCCTGCGAGGCCCGGCAGGACAGCACGTCCGCCCCTCCAGCCCAGACGATCGCCTGCGCT
>JAKEEX010000553.1 GCA_022616315.1 Myxococcaceae bacterium | reverse complement strand
TTCCGCGAGGACCTCTACTACCGCCTCTGCGTCATCCCCTTGCACCTCCCGCCGCTGCGCAGCCGCCGGGGAGACATCGCCACGCTCGCCGAGCACTTCCTCCGCACGTTCGCCCCGCGCAACCAGGCCGTGGGCTTCACCCCGGCCGCCGTGGAGCGGCTTCAGACCCACACCTGGCCCGGCAACGTCCGCGAGCTGCGCAACGTGGTCCACCGCGGCCTGCTGCTGCGGAAGGGGCCAGCGATTGACGTGGGAGACATCACCTTCGACGCCGAGCTCAATCCAGAGACGGGCGTGACGGTGCCGGAGTTCGTGCCCGGGATGTCACTGGAGGAGATGCTCGGAAAGCTGGAGCGACAGATCGTCGAATCCGCGCTCAGGCGGTTCCACAACAACCGCGAGCGGGTCGCGCGGGAGCTCGGCGTGGCGCGGTCCACGCTCTTCAAGAAGCTGAAGGACTGGGGCCTCACGCGGCAGGACGAGGCGGAATAACAGCGGCCGAGTTGAGCGTGAGGCGCGTCCAACCCCGGTGCGCGCACACAACCGGACCCCCGTTCGGCCCATGCTCCAGGCGGCTGGCCAAGCGGGAGGGCGCCTTCGCGCTGGCCGGACCGTGATGCCGCCCGCCTCCCGCGTGCCCAACGTCACGGGTGAACTGGAAGACGCACATGCCTCGGAAGGAGTGATGTCCGCCCCCCACGAGCCGCCTCCCGCGGAATCGCACCCGCTCGACCCCACGCTCCCGGCGACGCTCGAGGAGGCGAGGGAGCGTCTGAGGGGCCTCATGGAGGAGAACCCCGACCTGGTCGGCTTCTCCGACCTCGAGGGCCGGATCCTCTACATCAACCCCGCTGGCAGGAGGATGCTGGGAATCGGTGAGACGGAGGACGTCACCCGGCTGTTTGCCCCGGACCTCCATCCCGAGTGGGCTGCGTCAGTCATCGTCCGCGAGGGCATCCCGACCGCCATGCGCGAAGGGGTGTGGCGCAGTGAATCGGCGTACCTGGGTCCCGGGGGGCGGGAGCTTCCCGTCTCTCAGATGCTGCTCTGTCAAAGGTCGCCGGACGGCAGGCCCGAACTCATCCTGAGCGTCGCCATCGATATCTCCGCTCAGAAGCGGGCGGAGGGGATGCAGCAGCTCTTCAACGAGGTGACTGCGCTGCTCGGTTCCTCGCTGGACTCCGAGGCCACGCTCAGGAACCTGGTCCGGTTCGTGGTGCCACGCCTCGCAGACGGATGCTGGGTCACCATGCTCGACGAGGAAGGCCAGTTGACCGAGGTGGCGGCGGCCCACAGGGATGCGACGAAGGAGCAGCTCCTGCTCGCCACGCTCCACCACCGCCGTCCCCTGGACCCACGGGCGCCGGTGGGACTCCACTGGGTGCTCCGCACCGGGGAGCTGGATCTCGTCAGCGAAGTCAGTGACTTTTGGTTGAGGTCTGCGATTCGCAGCACAGAGCGCATGCGTGTCTACCGCGAGCTGGGCGCGAGGTCCCTGCTGGTCGCTCCCATGCGCGTCCGCGACCGGACGTTCGGGGCCATCGCCTTCATCCAGTCGGAGTCGGGACGCCACTTCGGTCCAGACGATGTCGCGTTCGGGCAGGAGCTCGCCCTCCGCGCGGCGCTCGCGCTCGACAATGCCCGCCTCTACCAGACGGCGCAGCAGGCCATCCGCGCACGTGACGACGTCCTCGGGGTGGTGGCCCACGACCTCCGGAACCCCTTGAACACCATCGCCACGAGCGCCTCCCTGACCCTGCGGACGGAGTCGCTGGAGGAACAGGGAAGGCGGCGCCTCGAGCTCATCACGCGCTCCGCCACGCAGATGGACCACCTCATCCAGGACCTGCTGGACGTGACCCGCATCGAGGCGGGGAGCCTCGCCATCGAGAGACGGAGCGAAGACGTGGCCTCGCTCGTGGGAGAGGTGCGCGAGTCCTTCCTCTCGCTGGCGCAGCAGAAGCAGCTCCGCTTCGAGTGCGAGGCGGAGGACGAGGTCCCCCCGGTCCAGGCCGACCGTCGGAGAGTCCTCCAGGTCCTCTCCAACCTGCTGGGGAACGCACTCAAGTTCACGCCACCGGGAGGGCGCATCACGCTGAAGGGCGCCCGGGTGGGCGAGGACGTGCGCTTCTCGGTCTCGGACTCGGGGCCGGGCATCCCGGAGGAGCAGCGCGAGCACGTCTTCGACCGCTTCTGGCAGGCGAAGGAGACCGCCCATGCGGGCGCCGGGCTGGGGCTCGCTATCGCCAAGGGACTGGTGGAGGCACACGGGGGCCGCATCTGGGTGGAAAGCACTCCGGGAGAAGGGAGCACGTTCTTCTTCACGCTTCCCATCGCCAGCCCCGAGCAGGTGCACTGACTCCGGCTGTCGCTCCCTTTGGGACTGCGGCGCAATGGGCGTGGCCGGGTACGTGAGGACGGAGGACATTCACCGAGCACCATCGTTCAATGGTGAGGCCGCAACGCTTCGACGAGGGTGCGTCCCGTTCGGTCCGGCGCCTCGGACGCGAAACCCAGGGCACCGGCGCCGCCGGCCGAGGCGCACCGTTCTCCTACGGCCACGCTCGTCGTTCCACGCCGGAGAGAGAACATGTCCGCAGCCTCGTCATCGCCCACCCTGCGAGGGTTTCTTGCCACCTCAGCAGCCGCGGGCGCCTCCGCGTTCGTCTTGCTCGCGTCCCTCAGCTGCGCCCGCGCCCCCCCGCCGCCGCCGATGCGCAGGCCCCCGGCAGCCAAGCCACCGGCGACACCGCAATCCGCCCCTTCCGCATCAATGTTCCGGAGGCGGCTCTCGTCGACCTTCGCCGACGTATCGCGGCGACACGGTGGCCTGACAAGGAGACGGTCCCCGATCGATCCCAGGGCGCGCAGCTGGCGAAGATTCAGGAGCTCGTCCGTTACTGGGGGACGGACTACGACTGGCGAAAGGCGGAGGCGAAGCTGAATGCCTTGCCTCAGTTCGTGACGAAGATCGACGGACTCGACATTCATTTCATCCACGTCCGCTCGCCTCATCCGAACGCCCTGCCGTTGATCATGACCCATGGCTGGCCCGGCTCGGTCCTCGAGCTGGTGAAGGTGATCGGTCCGCTCACCGATCCCCCGGCCCATGGAGGACGCGCGGAGGACGCCTTCGATCTCGTCCTGCCATCCATGCCCGGCTATGGCTTCTCCGGCAGGCCACAGGAAACGGGCTGGGGTCCCGACCGCATCGGGCGCGCCTGGGACGAGCTGATGAGGCGTCTGGGCTACACGCGCTACGTGGCGCAAGGCGGCGATTGGGGGGCGGTCGTCTCGGACGTCATGGCGCGTCAGGCGCCGCCGGGACTGCTGGGGATCCACGTCAACATGCCCGCGACCGTGCCACCGGACATTGCGAAGGCCCTCCAGTCTGGTGAGCCGCCGCCGCCCGG
>JAKEEX010000064.1 GCA_022616315.1 Myxococcaceae bacterium | reverse complement strand
GTATGGCGCCGCCGCGCGAAGGCCGTGGTGGACGTGCAGGGCGAGGTGTTCAGCGTGGACGCCCAGGGTTTCTTCCCCTCGGGGACCGACCTGCGCATCCGCGACCAGCTCGTGGCGGAGGGTTCCCGCTACGAAGTGGTGACCGTCATCGATGGCAAGGACTTCATGGGACGGGCTGACCACGTGGGCGTGGAGCTACGCTTCCGGGGGGTATAGTACGGTGGGGAGGGTTCCGCCCATCGTCCGCGTGGACGGCCTCTTGGAGGCTCTGAACGAGTTCGGGGACGCCTCTTTACGCGACGTGCGCACGCGGGGCTTCCGGCGCCTCATGGACGTGGTGGAAGCGAAGGCCGTGGAGCTGACACCCGTGGACACCGGGAACCTGGAGGCCTCCACCTCCGTGGAGGTGAACCAGCGGGGCAAGAAGCTGGTAGGCTCCATCCGGTTCGGGGCGCCCTACGCGGCCACGGTGCACGAGTTTCCGCCGAACAAGCGGGGGCCGCGCACCCGGGAAAAGCCCGGCAACGAGTACGGCCCAGCGGGGCCGAAGTACCTGGAGCGCGTCATCCGGGGGTTCCAGGAGAGGCTGTCACGCGACATGGGCGAGGCCCTGCGCGAGGCCTGGGGGCGCGCCAGCGGGCGCGCGCGGAGGCGGCGCCGTGGCTGAGTTCGTAGATGTGGTGGCTGACCTGCTGGTGGCTTCTGGCGTCGGTGGCCTGTACGAGGGGTCTACCCAGGTCCAGGTGAACTTCCGCCGGGAGCAGGAGCAGGCGGCCACGGTGCTCGTGGTGCAGACGGGAGGGGTGGCCTTCCCGTTCGACCACAAGGAGCAGGCGGCTTTCCAGGTCCTCATGGACGCCACGACCATCAGCGGCGGCCAGGCCCTCGCGCGGCAGGTTTTCGAGCTGCTGCACGAGGTCGTGGCCACGGAAGTCGGCGGCTACCAGGTGCTGTGGATGCGCGCGGTGGCTCCCCCGCAGCTGGTGGCGTGGCCTGGCGACGATGAGCGCCACGCCTGGTCCCTGAACTTCGACGCCTTGATTGCCAAGGCGTAGCGCAGGAGAGAACATGCCCACCTTCGCCTCTAACACGGTGCACGGCCTCACGGCGGACGTGTACTTCAACTCCAGCCCGGTGCGGGTGTTCGGGGAAATCTCCCTAAGCATCACGGCGCAGACGCTCCCGCTCACGGCGAACGACCTGGGCGCGGTGGACCCGGTAGACGTGCTCCGGCGCGGCGAGACGGTGACCGTCACCGTGCCCATCACGGACATGAGCGGGCTGGGCACCGTCAGCGGCGTCATCCTGCCCTTCACCACGTCCGTGTCCGGCGCGAGTGGCACGGAAATCCTGCTGACCAACCCCACCCCCGGTGACTCGTTCCTGGACAAGGCGAAGGAGCTGCGCCTCGTCCTCCGCGACGGGAGCGCCACTTGGATCTTCCCGCTAGCGGTGGCCACGGAGCCCCAGGAGCTGACCCTTTCGGAGGAGGAGCAGAGCGTGTGGGCCGTCGTGTTCACCTGCTACCGCTCCACCGTCTCCGGCGTGAACACGCCCTTCCGCCTCATCAGCGGCAGCGTGGTGACGGGCCCGTAACTCTGCTACGCTAGGGTCGCCAACTGCAGGAGGATTGCATGGCGGACACCTACGACGTAGATGCGGGGGCCGGGAATTTCCGGCCTATCACCGTGAAGTTCCGGGGTCAGGACTATCAGCTGCCCGCCAGCGCACTCGCGTTGGTGCGCGCCGCGACCAAGGGCAAGACGTTCGTGGACCCCAACGCGGAGCCGCTGGAGGGTATGATGGCTGCCCTGCCCGTGGTGCTGCGGGAGCTGAACCCGGCGTGGCCGGCGGACCCGCCGCTGACGGACGGGGAGCTGCTGGCGCTCATGGCGCCCGTCACGGAGGTCCTGAACCGCATTCGCGGGCTGACCTTTCAGGCGGAGACGGCCGGGCAGTGACATGGACCGCGCGCTCGTCGCGCGGTTCATGAACTTCTATCCCCAGTACCGCCTCGCGGACCTGCGCGCCATGGAGCCGGCGGAGTTCCAATACCTCACGGCGGGGATGCTGGACATGCTGGTGCCGACAGCCACGGAATCCCGGGAGGAGGCAGTGAACCGCCAGGTGCGGGAGGCCCACGCGAAGGCCATGGCGAAGTTCGGCGGGGGGAGGTAGGACATG
>JAKEEX010000063.1 GCA_022616315.1 Myxococcaceae bacterium | reverse complement strand
ATCCGCTGAGTTAAGAGAGCACACATGATGACCTCGACCGTCCTTGCCAGCCTCTCCGCCGCGCTGCTGCTGGGCAGCCCCGTGAAGACCGATATCGAAGCGGAGACGCGCGCCTGGCATACCCGGCGCCTCGAGCGGCTGACGGCCGAGGACGGCTGGCTGTCGCTCGTGGGGCTGGCCTGGCTGAAGCCTGGGGACAACGCCGCGGGTTCCGGCGAGGGGCTCGCGGTGTCTCTGCCGAAGAGTGCGCCCGCGCAGCTCGGCGCCTTCCGGCTGGAGGGGGAGAAGGTGCACTTCCAGCCGGCGCCGGGGGTGGCCGTCACCGTGGGCGGGAAGCCCTTCGCCGGCGGCGTGCTCAGGACGGACGCCGAGGGCGAGCCGGACGTGGTGCGCTGGGGCAGCCTGCGGCTGCACGCCATCCGCCGCGGAGAGAGGACGGGCATCCGGGTGCGCGACAGCGAGGCCGAGGCCCGCCGCACCTTCCACGGCATCCCCACCTACCCGGCGCAGGCGAAGTGGCGCGTGGAGGCGAGGCTCGAGCCGGCGAAGGAGGCGCGGATGCTCCAGGTGCCCACGGTGATGGGCACGGTGGAGCCCATGCCGTCACCGGGCACGCTCGTCTTCCAGCTGGACGGCAAGGAGTACCGGCTGGACCCCGCGCTCGAGGGCAACCAGCTCTTCGTCATCTTCGCGGACGAGACGAACCGCACGGACACGTACGGCGCCGGTCGCTTCCTCTACGCGGACGTGCCGGAGAAGGACGGGAAGGTGGTGCTGGACTTCAACCTCGCCTACAACCCTCCCTGCGCCTTCTCCAAGTACGCCACCTGCCCACTGCCCCCGAAGCAGAACCGGCTGAAGGTGCGCATCGAGGCCGGCGAGAAGCGCGTGGGCGACCACTGACGGCGCTCTAGCGCACGAGGTGGAAGGCCTCCTGGCGCTTCCACGCCCAGCGCACCGCCCCGTCGGCGCCGATGATGGCGTCCTCCTCCTGGGCGGAGCGCACGCGCTGGCCATTCCACTCCGGCACGGGCGAGGTGGCCTGCAGCTCGATGGAGTACCACATGCTGGGCGTGACGCGGTGGTCCCCGTTGCCCGGCACGCCCTCCTGACGGTCCCACAGGCCCACCATGGCGCCGGCCCCGTGGCCGTGCAGCCCGATGGGGTGCGTGTAGACGGTGCCGTCGATGCCCTCGCTCTCCATGCGCGTGCGGGCGGCGCGCAGCACCTCGTTGCCGGTGCGCCCGGGGCGCAGCTCCGCCATGACGATGTCCTGCAGCCGGTTGGAGCGCGCGAGCGCCGCCTTCAGTCCCGCGGGCACCTCCGTCTCTCCCTCGCGCAGCACGTAGCCCATGTGCTGGGTGTCGGTGTTGAGGCGGAGCGCCGTCACGCCGAAGTCGCAGTGCAGGACGTCCCCGCGCTGGATGACGGGGTCCTCCCCCAGCTGCTCCTCGGTGGCTCCCTGGCGCTGCACCTCCACGCTCGGCTGGAACCAGGTGTCCAGGCCCGTGTCGTTCAGCCGCTGGCGCATCCACCACACCACGTCGCTGGTGCGCGTGACGCCCGGGGTGATGATGCGGTTGGAGAAGCCCGTCTCGATGATGTCCCAGGCCACGCGGGTGAGCTCCCCGTAGGAGCGCTCCTCGTCCCCGCCGCGCCAGGCCAGGAGGTCCACCGCGAGCCCCTCGGCAGGCCGCATGCGCGACGTCCACGTCGTCCCGAGCGCCTCCGCCATTCCCTCGTACTCTCCGTGTGTCAGGCCGTCCGCGAAGGCGAAGGTGCGCGAGACGTTGATGGCCACCGACTTCGGCTGGCGCTCCTCGAGCACCTCGCGCAGCACCTGCCACTGGTCCGGTCCCCACAGCTCCGCGGTGCGCTGGCCGCCACCTGCGTCCACCTTCTTCTGGGCGCGGCGCGCCTCGTACACGCCACCCTGCGAGCCGCCCCCGAGCGCGAGCCGCTCCACGCCCTTCCCGGGGCCACGGTCGTGGAAGACATAGATGGTGCGCCGGCGCGCCGCGAAGGTGGTGGGTGCCACGAGCGCCTTGAAGACGGGGTCCTCGTTGTACTCGCGCATGGGCACGACCCACATCTCCACGCCGTGCTGGCGCATGAGCGCGGGGAGCGCCTGGTTCATCCGCTCGGCCAGCCACGCCTGCTGGCGCGCGGCCTGCTCGCGGAGCGTGCCGAAGGGGCGCTCGGGCGTCGCGGGCGAGGGTGATGCGGGTTGAACGGTGGCGCAGGCGGAGAGGGCGAGGAGGGACGTCACGAGCAGGGTGCGCATGGGGGGAGCTTCGCACAGTGCTCCCCGCGTGGGACACCCCGCCCCCGGCCTCTACTCGGGCGTGTCGTGGGCGCTCCCGCTCCCAGGAGGAGGGACAGCGGGCGGAGTGGCCTCACGGAGGAAGAAGCGGTCGAACGCGAGGTTGGCCGCCTT
>JAKEEX010000552.1 GCA_022616315.1 Myxococcaceae bacterium | reverse complement strand
ATCTCCATGGGTCCCGACGGCGTAGTTTCCGGCGACGCGCGCGAACCATGCAGGAGGTGGCACCTCGAAGGCTGCCTCGCTGCGTCCTCCGCACGCCGCGACCTCGGGTCTCGACGCCATCACTTCGGTGGCAACGGCCACCCAGTCGGGGCAGACCCAGTTGTCGTCGTCTACGAAGCAGATGAGCTCGTACGTGGACTCGGCGATTCCCCGGAGCCGTGCGCAGGTGAGCCCTTGGCGCTCTTCGCGAACCACTCGCAGCTGGGCAGGCGCCCACGGGGGCCACAGCTCACGGGCCACCTCCGCGGTACCGTCCGTGGACGCGTTGTCGACGAGCAGGACTTCCCAACGGACTCCCTCCACCACTCGCTGCTGAACGAGGTGCTCGAGCGTGTGCGGGAGTCGCGAGCGGCTGTTGTAGCAACAGAGGACGATGCTCAACCCGAACGGTCGGGCTGCGCTCGTGGCCCCACCACGGGTCCCGGACTCACCTTCTGCAGACATGGCTCCCCTTTCCTTCCACGCTCTGTTCGATCAACGCCACCCACGGTGCGCGGCAGGGTGTGAAGCTCCTTCCCGGATGCAACGTGCCCTCTGGGTCGGGCGGCGCTCACGGGCCACACACCTCAGCAGGGTCGTGAGCGTACTTGTCACAGGGGACGATGACCTTGACCTGGCTCACCCGGGGCAGGTTCGACAGCGGGCCCCCCGTGCGCAAGTGGCCCCGCGGGTCAGGCCGGGCGGCCGCGACTCCCGCCCGGGGGCCCGCCAAACAGCGAGGGACCCGCGACCGGTGTCACCCTCGGCTGTGTCCCTGTACCTGGCTCTTGCTCCATCGGGCTCCCAGCTGGAGCTCATGGGTCGTTGAGGCGCACCTCGTGGAGGAGGGGGGAGAGGGACGTGTCGGAGGAGGAGAGGAAGGCGCGGTACTGGAGGTAGCGGGCGGTGCTTCCCACGGCATCTCCGGAGGCGGTGACGGGGGTGAAGGCGCTCCAGCTGGCGTCGGGGGTGGGGGCATTGCCGGTGCGCACCTGCAGCGTCACGGCGGTGCCAGGAGGAAGCGAGGCCAGCCAGCTGAAGGCGCCCCAGGTGACGGACTGGCCTGCGTCGAAGACATCAACGACGAAGGTTCTCCTGAGCAATCCGGCCGAGTCCAACCT
>JAKEEX010000551.1 GCA_022616315.1 Myxococcaceae bacterium | reverse complement strand
GCTCGCCACGGTGAAGGGGGACGTCCACGACATCGGGAAGAACCTCGTGGAGATCATCCTCGCCAACAACGGCTTCCACGTGGTGAACCTGGGCATCAAGGTGCCCCCCGAGCAGCTGGTGCAGGCGGTGCGCGAGCACCGGCCGGACGTGCTCGGGCTGTCCGGGCTGCTCGTGAAGAGCGCGCAGCAGATGGTCACCACCGCGGAGGACCTGAAGCGCTCGGGTGTCACTGTCCCCATCCTGGTGGGAGGGGCCGCGCTCAGCCGCAACTTCGTGGACCGCAACATCGCGCCCGCGTACGGGGAGGGCACGGTGGCCTACGCACAGGACGCCATGGCGGGGCTGGAGCTGGCCAAGCAGATCGTGGACACCGGGCGGCACCAGCTGCTCAAGGGGCAGCTCGCGGAGCGGCGTGCCCGCCTGCGCGAGGAGGACGCCCAGAGGCCCGCGCCCGTCACGTCCCGGCCCGCGGTGCGAAGCCGGGACGTGCGGGTGCTCGACACGCTGCCACCCGCGCCGGACTTCGAGCGGCACGTGCTGGCCCACACCCCGCTCGACCACATCTGGCGCTTCGTCAACCCGGTGATGCTCTACGGGCGGCACCTGGGCGTGAAGGGGAGCCTCGCCCGTGCGCTCGGCTCGCCCCAGGAGGCCTCCCTGCGCGACACGGAGGAGGGCCGCAAGGCGCTGGAGGTGAAGGCCACGCTGGACGCGCTGAAGGACGAGCTGCGGGACGGGGGCATGCGGCCTCGCGCCGTCTTCCGCTTCTTCCGCGCGGGCAGCGAGGGCAACCACCTCTTCCTCTTCGATGCCGAGGGGAGGCCGGTGACGCAGTGGGAGCTGCCGCGGCAGGAGAAGGAGGAGGGCGTGTGCCTGGCGGACTTCGTGGCGCCGCTCGAGGGCGGTGTTCCCCGCGACACGGTGAGCCTCTTCGTCACCACCGCGGGCGAGGGCATCCGCGAGCGGGCCGAGCAGGAGAAGGCGCAAGGGCGCTTCCTCCGCATGCATGCGCTCCAGGCGCTGGCGCTGGAGACGGCGGAGGGCTACGCCGAGCTGCTGCACGCCCAGCTGCGCAGCATGTGGGGCCAGCCGGATGCACCGGGGATGACGATGCTCGAGCGGTTCCGCGCGGAGTACGCCGGTAAACGCTTCAGCTTCGGCTACCCGGCGTGCCCGCGGCTGGAGGACCAGCGCCAGCTCTTCGAGGCGCTCGCGCCCGGGGACATCGGCGTCCAGCTGACGGACGGATGCATGATGGAGCCGGAGGCCAGCGTGTCCGCGCTCGTCCTCCACCACCCGGACGCGTTCTACTTCTCGGTGACGTAGACTTCGGAAGCGCGCCATGACCGCCCCCACCCGACGCAAGGCCCTCGCGCTGTTGCCGGTTTGCGCAACCACCGGCATCGGCTCGCTTCCGCACACCCAGGGAGAGCTGGCCCTGCAGAAGGCGCTGCAGCTGGACGTGCCGGCCCTGCCGCAGCTTCCGGTGGGTCACCCGGCGGAGCTGATGATTCCGCAGGCCCTCGAGGGGCTCCCGGGGCTCGCCTTCGACGGGGAGGGCACCTGCGCGGTGGACGTGGCCGCCTGGAGCGCGGGGCGTGATGCGCTGGAGGCGCGGCTGGACGCGGCGCTCGGCGGCGGTGGCGGCATGGACTTCCTGCCCTCGCCGGAGGCCGCACGCGCCCTGCGCCCCTTCCTCTTCGAGGTGGAGACGCGCCGGCTCCCCTTCGCGAAGGTGCAGCTCGCCGGCCCCTGCACGGTGCGGTGGGTGAGCCGCACCTCGGAGGGCCGTCCCACTGCGGAGCTCGTGGGCCTGGATGCCCAGGTCTTCCGCCTCGTGCTCGCACGCGCGCTCGCACTGGTGCGGGCGGTGCGGGCCACGGGGGCCACGCCGCTCTTCTACCTGGACGAGCCGGGACTCTACGCACTGGACGCGCGGGAGCCGCGGCACCTGATGGCGCTGCAGGAGCTGAGGCTCCTGGTGGCGGCCCTCCAGCGCGAGGGGGCCCTGGTGGGGCTCCACTGCTGCAGCAACACGGCCTGGGCGCAGCTGCTCGGCCTCGGGCTCGACGTGCTGTCGCTGGACGTGCGCCTGTCCCTGGACGCGCTCTTCGAGGAGCGCGAGGCCCTCGAGCGGTTCCTCGAGGGCGGCTCCACCCTCAGCCTGGGCATCATCCCCACCGACGTGGCGTCCACCTATGTGGTGGGCGAGCTCGTCGAGGCCGTGGAGGCCGCGGTGGAAGGGGGTCTCTCCCGCGCGCACGCCGGCCAGCTGCTGCAGCACGCTCTCCTCACGCCTGCGTGCGGGCTGGCGATGCGCTCGGTGCAGGACGCCGAGCGCATCTTCGACGAGCTCCGCCTCGCCCAGCGCTTGCTTCGTCGTGAGGCGCTTGCCCACGCCGCGCGGCCGGGCGCGCCGCTTCACTAAAGGGCTGCTAGCGGCGGCCGAGCCTCAGCTCACGCTCCGCCTGGAGCCAGTCCTCCATGTCGTTGCCGTCCTGCCTTCCGCGGGCTTCGAACAGCTCGTACGCGCGGCGTGCAATCTGCTCCGCGGTGGGCCGGGCCATGCTGTTGCGGGTCGCCGTGCTGCCCTCGCCCATCTGCGGATCGGACAGCGTGGAGACGAACGGTGAGGTGGTCGGCTTGGGCATGCTCCGGGCCATGGGGGGCTCCTCCAGACGGTGGCGGTGGTGGGTGGCGATGAGGCCCCGCAATTGAGCGCAAACCCAACATCCACTTCACCGTGGCCAGAGGGCAGGCGTGTGCCCGCGGACACATCCCATGGACGAGTGTCCACGCACCGACGGGTCCTTCCTCCCGGGGGCGTCACCCCTCTCCGGGACCGCCGTCGGTGGCGAGTGCACGCTTCAGGGCAAGCGCCATGGCCGTGCTCATGCCGAGCGCGGAGGCCTCCCCGGGCGTCACCCAGGCCAGCTCGCGGTACCCGGGGGCCCGCGCGGAGGGCGGCGTCCCGCCGGTGATGGGGTAGAGGCGCAGGGTGAGGGCCCGATGGGTGAGGGTGCGCTGCACCTCGCCGGAGGGTGGGCCGAGCGTGATGGCCACGCCGAGCGCCGCCGACAGCAGCGGGGCCGGGTCCCCGGCGCCGGAGAGCTCCACGGACGGAAGCTCCCAGAGGCCCCCGAAGAGTCCCCGCTCCTCGCGCCGCGCGAGCAGCACGTGCTCTCCCCGTCGCCACACCGCGAGGGCGAGCGTCAGCGCCTTGAGGGGGCGGCGTTCCTTCGGCGGAGGCAGCTCGTCCACGCGCCCATGCGCGAGCGCCCGGCAGTGCCGTCGCACCGGGCACAGGAGACAGGTGGGCGCTTCGGGGCGGCACACCGTGGCGCCCAGCTCCATCAGCGCCTGGTTGAGGTCTCCGGGGCGCTCGCCCTGCACGAGTGCCTCCGCGAGGGCCCACAGCCGCTCCTCGCGCTCACGGTCTCCAGGCGGCCCCTCCACCTCGAAGAGGCGTGCGAAGAGCCGCGCCACGTTGCCGTCCACGAGCGGCGTCGGGAGCCCGAACGCGATGGAGGCCACCGCGCCCGCGGTGTAGCGGCCGAAGCCCGGCAGCGCGAGCAGCTCCGCGTGCGTGTCAGGGACGCGGCCTCCGTGCCGCTCCAGCATCTGCTGCGCCGCGCGGTGCAGGTTGCGCGCGCGTGTGTAGTAGCCGAGCCCCTTCCACGCGCCGAGCACCTCCGACAGCTCCGCGCGTGCCAGCGCCTGCACCGTGGGAAGGCGCTCGAGGAACCGCTGCCAGTAGGGGATGACGACGGCGACCTGCGTCTGCTGCAGCATCACCTCGCTGAGCCAGATGGCGTACGCGTCCTTCGTCCGCCGCCATGGCAGCTCCCGGCGGTGTGCGTCGAACCAGGAGAGGAGCTCCGAGCGGAGCCCGGCGGGGAGGGCAGGGGGCTGGGCTCCGGACCGCTTCTGCGTCCGGGACGTCCGCGGTGCAGCGGGCGCGGTGCGCTTGCTGCGCGATTGTGCGGCGGGTCGGTGTGCGCGCGGAGGCATGGGGGTGGCGTCCTCGCTCACGGCGGAGGCGTGCGCGGTGCACCCACCAGGCGCGGCGCGACCCGGTCCATGAGCCCAGGCACGAGCCTGTTGCCGTGGACGAGCACCTTGCCCTGCAGGGTGAGGACCGTGCGACGGCGGCGTCTGCGGCACGCGTCCACGATGGCCTCTGCCACCACCTCCGCGGGCATGCCCTTGAAGGGAAGCTGCTCGGGCCCGAAGCCTTCCGCGTGGAGGCGCACGTCCTGGAACTCCGTCTCCGTGATGCCGGGAGACACCAGCAACACGTCGATTCCTTCCGGCAAAAGCTCCGAGCGCAGGGACTCCGTGAGCGCGTTGACCGCCGCCTTCGAGGCGCAGTAGCCACCCAGGAGTGGCAGACCGCGGTGTCCCAGCGTCGAGGACACGTTGACCACCTGGCTGCCCCGGTGCGCGCGCAGGAGCGGCAGCACCGCGCGCGTCACGGCCACCAGCCCGAAGACGTTGACGTCGAAGACGTGGCGCAGCTGTTCGGGGCGGGTGGCCTCGAGCGCGCCGAACAGGCCCACCCCTGCGTTGTTGACCAGCACGTCGAGCCGCCCGAAGCGCTCGCGCACCCGCGTCGCGAGCGCCTCCACGTCCGCGGGCGATGTCACGTCGCAGCGCAGCGCCAGGGCCCTGCGGCCATGGGCCTCCACCCCGCGCGCCACCTCCTCAAGACGCTCCTGGCGCCGCGCGGCCAGCACGACGTCACAGCCCTCGCGCGCCAGCGCCAGCGCGACCGCACGCCCGATGCCGCTCGAGGCGCCCGTCACGAGGGCGACCCCGTTCCTCAACACCCGCTCCACCCGAGCCATGGCGCGCACCATACCGGGAGCCTTCGGGCGCGACCGAGCCACGCGCAACACTCCCCGCTCCCCCGGAGGGCGGCCGGGCGGGTAAGGTGCCGCCTGCATGGCGCGAAAGCTGGTGAACGAGTTCTCCTGGTCCAAGAGCCGCCACGAGAAGCTCTCCGAGTGCCTCCGGGCCTATTACTTCCACTACTACGCCTCGTGGGGGGGCTGGGAGCGGGACGCCGCGCCGCGGGTGCGCCAGCTGTACCTGCTCAAGAAGCTCACCAACCGCCACGCCTGGGCAGGGACGGTGGTGCACGACGCCATCCGGGATGCGCTCCTGGACGTGCGCGCCGGACGCCCGCTGGACGAGGCGCGCATCCTCTCGCGCGCCCATGCACTCATGCGCGCGGACTTCAAGCACAGCCGCGCGAAGGGCTACTGGCGGGAGAAGACGCGCAAGGAGTTCACCGGGCTCGTCGAGCACGAGTACGACGAGCCTGTCCCGGCGGAGTCCTGGAAGGGCGCCTGGACCACGGTGGAGCAGGCGCTCGGGTGGTTCTTCCGCTCACGCTGGGTGGAGCTCGCGCGCTCCCTGAAGCCCGAGCAATGGCTCGAGGTGGACGCGGGCTTCGAGTCCGGCATCTTCTTCCTCGACGGCGTGAAGGTCTTCGCCGTCCCGGACTTCGCCTACCTGGATGCGGACGGCCACCCCGTGGTCGTGGACTGGAAGACGGGCCAGGTCCGCGACGGGTATGACGAGCAGGTGCTCGGCTACGCGCTTTATCTCTCCCACCGCTACCGCCTTCCGGTGGAGCAGGTGGAGGCCCGGCTCGTCTACGTCAACAGCGGCGAGGAGGTCCCGGTGCGGGTGGACCCGGCGGCCCTGGCCGCCTTCCGCGCGCACTTCACCCGCAGCGTCGAGCGCATGCGCGGGCTGCTCGCGGACGTCACCGCGAACGAGGCCGGACCGGAGGAGCAGTTCCCGCCGACGAACGAACTGCGCACCTGCGCGCGCTGCAACTTCCGCCGCCTCTGCGGCCGTGAGTCCGCAGCGCCGCAAGTTGCGTAGAGACCGAAGCCCCACTGCGCCGAGGAACCCTCTCCCTCGGCGAGAGGGAGAGGGTGAGGGTGAGGGGCCGTCACCGCGCCCCTCAAGCACCCCCGCGACCGCCTAGCGCGGGGCCTGGAGGCGGTAGTTGAAGACGTAGTCCACCGCCACCGGCTTCCCGTTGAACCTCGCGGGCCGGTAGAGGCTGGTGGTTAGCGCCGTGACGACGGCCTCCTCCATGAAAGGCAGCGTCTTGAGGACGCGGCAGTTGCTCACGCGCCCCTGCGTGTTGATGGTGCACTTGACGATCATGTTTCCGGACACGCCCGCCGTGCGCGCCGAGCGCGAGTACACGGGGGCATTGCCCTCGAGCTTCACCGGCGGCTCCATCCCGTCACCGAAGGCATACACGTCCTCGCCGTTCACGCGGCGCACCTCTGCCTTCGTGGCGGAGGCGGTGGTCATCAGGGCCTCGGAGGCCGCGCGGGAGGCGAGTGCCACCTGGGCCTGTGCCGTCGCAGGCGGGAGAGCGGGCGCCGCGGAAGGCGCGGCTGCGGTCGGGGCCGGCGTGGCGGCCGCGGGCAGGGGAGCGGGCTGCTGCGCCACAACCGGAGCCGCCGCAGCAGGGGCTGGCTCGTTGAACGTCCGCTCCTTGTCCCGGCGCGGCGGGCTGCCGCGCTTCTGCAGCTTCGCCATCACCACGACATCCCCGGAGCCGCCGCTCAGCACGGTCTCGGGCAGGTACCCGTCCGCGAGGAAGGTGAGCTCCACCGTCGCGAGCCCCTCGGAACCTGCCGGAACCTCCATGACGAACGGCGTGCGCCCCTTCTCCTTGCCCTTGAAGACGACGCGCGCGCCCACCGGGTCGCTCATCACGCGGAACTTCACCGAGGCAGTGCCTTCAGGGATGACCTCCACCGTCGGGGCGGGGCCTTCCGGAGCGGCAGGCGCGGCCTCAGGGGCCGGAGCCGTCTCCGCCGCAGCCACGGGCGCTGTGGCCCCCACCTCGGGGGCCGACGGCCCCGAACGAAGCACCCACACCGCACCGACACCGAGCAGCACGAGCACGCCCACCGCCGCGCCGATGACGGCCTTGCTCGGCCCTGCGCCCTGCGCTCCGAGCTTCTGCTGCTGCCTCACCCCGCTCTCCGACACGGAGCTGAAGGGGCGGGTCGGCTCGGTGGCCTCGTGCATCGCGGCCGCGTCGTCCGCGGGCTTCTTGTTGCTGGAGATGGAGCTGAAGAGGGGGCCCGACGGCGCCACCGGCTGCTTGAAGACACCGCTCGACGCCGGGGACCGGAACAGGCCGCTGTTGGCACCGGCCGCCTGCGCGGCCTGGCGGAGCGCGTCCAGCACCTCGTCCATGCCCTGGAAGCGCGCCTCGGGGGCCTTCTCCAGACACCTGCGCACCACCGACTCGAGCACCGCCGGGATGTCCAGGTCCGGGCGCAGCTGCTTGAACTGCGGCGGCTGCTGGCGGTGGTGGGCGAAGAGCAGCTCGATGTAGTCCGAGGACACGAACGGCGGCCGCCCCACCAGCATGTGGAAGAGCAGGACGCCCAGCGAGTACACGTCGCTGCGCGCGTCCGCCTCGTTGCGCGCCTGCTCCGGGCTCATGTACTGCGGCGAGCCGATGAACGTGCCGCGCTGGGTGATGTCCGGCATGGCCTGGCCCACATCACCGGTGAGCGTCTTCACCAGGCCGAAGTCCAGTACCTTGACGAGGTCCTCGTCGCCCTCGCTGGACAGCATGATGTTGGCCGGCTTCAGGTCGCGGTGCACCACGCCCTGCGCGTGCGCCTCCTTCAGCGAGCGGCAGATCTGCTGCGCGATGTTGACCACGCGCGGCCACGAAAGCGGCCCCGACTTGCCGAGCACCTCCGCGAGCGTGCGCCCCTCGAGGTACTCCATGGCGAGGAAGTAGATGCCGTCCTCGCTCTGCCCGTAGTCGATGACCGTGACGGTGTTCGGGTGGTGGAGCCGCGCGGTGAGCGCCGCCTCCTGCAGGAAGCGTCGCTGGAAGTTCGGGTCCTGGCTCGACGGCAGGTTGGGGTTGAGCACCTTGACCGCCACCGGCCGCCCGAGCGGCGTCTGGATGGCGCGGTACACCTTGCCCATCCCGCCTTCACCGATGGGCTCCTGGATGTCGAAGCGCCCGTTGAGCACGCGGCCCACGAGCGGATCCGCGGACCCCTCCAGCTCCACCACCCCTTCGAACAAATCGCGCGCGTCCCTGCCTGCCATGCCAGCCCCCGTGTCCCCGGGGGCAGACCCCGTGACGTATAGGTGGCAGAAGCATAGCGCATCCCCAACAAAAGGATGCCTCTGTGCTCGAGATTCTCCGTGAGGGGTGGCCTGCGGGGCGGAGTGGGAGAGACGACTACCCGATCAGCGCCCGGCGGCGAGACGGCGCACCACGACGCCGGCGCAGTTCATGCCGAAGGCGCTGGTGACGAAGACCGCGCTGCCGTCAATCTGCGTGCGGTGGTCGCAGGTGTGGAAGTCGTTGTCCTGCGGGCACACGCAGAGGAAGCCATCCGTGCCGGCGTCGTAGCGGAGCGCCTGGGGGTCCCGACGGGGCTCGATGCTGTAGACGGCGGTGATGCCCGTGTGGCGCTCGGTGGCCACGCCCCACTTGCGCTTGAGGAGCTTGCGGATGTCCTTGGCGAAGGGGTCCATGTGCGTGTCGGACAGGTCCTCCACGCGGATGGACGTGGGGTCCAGCCGTCCCGCGGCACCCATGCTGCTCACCACGGGCAGCCCCAGCTGCACGCAGCGGTTGAGCAGGTGCAGCTTCGCCTTCACGTTGTCGATGGCGTCCACCACGAAGTCGTAGGCGCCTTCGGGCAGCAGCTGCTCGGCCAGCTCCTCGCGGTAGAACTCGCGGTGGGCCACCACGTCCACGTCCGGGTGGATGTCGCGGCAGCGCTGGGCCATCAGCTCCGCCTTGGACTTGCCCACGCCTTTTACGGTGGCGTGGAGCTGGCGGTTGGTGTTGGTGACGCAGACGTCGTCGTGGTCCACCAGCGTGAGGTGGCCCACGCCGCTGCGCACCAGGCCCTCGGTGGCGAAGGAGCCGACGCCGCCCATGCCGAACACCACCACCCGTGCGCGCGCGAGGCGCTCCATCGCGGTGTCGCCCAGGAGGCGGCCGGTGCGGTCGAAGCGGCGGTGCAGCTTGAAGGGCTCGGCGTCCGGGCGGGCCGGCACGCCCTCCCGGGGAGCGGGGGAGGAGGCGGGACGCAGTTCCATGGCGCCCTTCTACACCCGGACGTGCCCGCAAGCTTCCCGGGACTCGACACCCTGATGCTCTAGCCGAAGCGGCACCGGAAGAAGCGCCGCGCATTCTCGGCCGTCCGGCGGGCGAGCTCCTCGGCCGGCTCGCCCCGCGCCTGCGCAAGGCCCTCCACCACGCGCCGCAGGTGGGCCGGCTCGTTGCGCTCGCCTCGGAAGGGGTGGGGCGCCTGGTCCGGCGCGTCCGTCTCCACCATCAGCCGCTCGAGGGGCACCGCCCGCGCCGCCTCCTGGGGCTTGCGTCCCTCCAGGAACGTCACCGGCCCGGCGAAGGAGAAGTGGCAGCCGCGTGCCGAATAGTCCCGGACGAGCTCGGCGCTCCCGCTGAAGCTGTGGAGCAGGACGCCTGCCTCGGGGAGCGGCTCCTCCGCGAGGAACCTCACCAGCACCGGCTGCGCGCGCAGACAGTGGACGAGCACCGGGAGCCCGTGCTTGCGCGCCAGGCGGAAGTGGCCCGCGAGCACACGCAGCTGCCGCTCCATGGGCGCGCCGCGCGTCGCGGTGGCACCGTCCAGTCCGCACTCACCCACCGCCACCGCGCCACCCTTGGCGAGCAGCGCATCCAGCCGCTCGAGGTGCGCGCCGTCCAGCGCCTCGGGCAGCTCGGGAAGCAGCTGGGGGTGGATGCCGAGCCCCACCTGCACGCGCGGATCCGCGGCGGGAAGCGCGAGGAGCCCCTCCCAGGTGTCCCACGCGTCCGGCCCCACTGCTGGAACGACGATGCCCGTGACACCCGCGCGCCACGCCCGCTCCAGCACCGCAGCGCGGTCCGCGGCGAGCCTCGGCGAGTCCAGGTGGCAGTGGGTGTCGATCACGGGTCAGACGCAGATGATGCGCCGGCCCACGGCATGCGCAAGCTCGCGGCTCCCGAGCAGCGCGGCCGCGGAGCGCGTATCTCCTGCGGTGTCGAAGACCGCCGCGACGAGCTCGCCCAGCGTGACGGTGCGTCGCACGAGCTTCGGCGCGGGGTGGCGCACCTTGCGCAGCGCACGCCGTCCCTGCCGCCTCCCACCCGCCGCTGTCCGCTTGCCCGTGGCCATGCGTGCCTCCCTCGTCGCGGCGACGCACGCCGCTTCCCGACACGAAGCAGGCAGCGTGCCGGGCGCGGAGGCCCACGATTCCGTGGGGTTGGCGAGCTCCCCCGCCTGGTGGGGACTTGAGCGGCTTTCGTTTCTACCGACGCCCATGAAGTTGTGTTTTCCCGGGGGCCCACGGGTGGTCGGCTCCGGTAAGGTCCTCCCGTCGTCTCGAGCCCACCCCGGCCGGAGGAGCTCGGCGACGGCAAGCCAGAGGATGCCGATGAGGAAGACGTTGACGCCACTCGCCGCGCTGGTGGGGGTGCTGTGCACCTTCTCCGCGTGGGGCCAGGCCTACGAGGGGGCGCGCCGCGAGGAGGTGGATGGAGGTGTGCACCAGCCGGTGCTCACCCGTGCGCCGGAGCTGCTCGGCTTCGTGCAGGCGGACTACCCGCCGGGCGCCGCGGAGGCCGGGAAGACCGCGTCCGTCAAGATGGCGGTGACCATCGACGTCGAGGGCGCCGTCTCGGACGTGTCGGTGGTGGAGCCGGTGGGGGAGGGCTTCGACGAGGCCGCGGTCACCGCGGTGAAGCGCTTCCGCTTCTCTCCGGCCGAGGTGGACGGCGTGCCGGCGCCGGTCACCATCGAGTACGTCTACCACTTCACGCTCGCCGCGCCGCCTCCCTCCGAAGCGCCGCCTGCGCCTGCCCGCGCGGTCCTCAAGGGCCAGCTGCTCGAGCGCGGGAGCCGCGGCTGGGTGGAGGGAGGCACGGTGCGCTGCGGTGAAGCCGCGGATGCGCCCGAGGCCACCTCGGACGCCGAGGGCCGCTTCACCCTCGACGTGCCGGCGGGCACCTGCCAGGTGCGCGCGCTCGCGCAGGGCTTCCGCCTCTTCCACACCGACGAGTCGCTCGAGGCCGGCGAGACGCGCGAGGTGGCCTACTACCTGATGCCGGAGGCCGTCGGTTACGAGACGGTGGTGCGCGGTGCGCGCGACAAGAAGGAGGTCGTCCGGCGGACGCTGGAGCGGCAGGAGCTGCAGAAGGTGCCGGGGACCTTCGGGGACCCCATCCGCGTCGTGCAGAACCTCCCCGGCGTGGCGCGCGCGCCCTTCGTCCTGGGCCAGCTCATCGTGCGGGGCGCCGCGCCGGACCAGACGCTGACGCTGATGGACGGCGTGGAGGTGCCGCTGCTCTACCACCTCGGCGGCGGTCCCTCCGTCGTCAACGCCGAGTTCCTCGACCGCGTGGACTTCTATCCGGGTGGGTTCGGCGCACGCTACGGGCGCGCGGTGGGTGGCGTCGTGGACGTGGCCACCCGAAAGGGCGCGACCGACACGCTGCACGGCTCGGTGAAGGTGGACCTCCTGGACGCGGGCTTCTTCGTCGAGGCGCCCATCGGGAAGGGCATGTCGGTGGCCGTGGCCGCGCGCCGCTCCTACGTGGACGCCCTCATCCCGCTCGTCCTCCCGGAGGACCCCGAGGGGGGCACGCTGCAGGTGCTCCCGCGCTACTGGGACTACCAGGCGCGTCTGGACTTCGGCGGGCTGCGCGGCGAGGCGAAGAAGTCCACGGGCTACCTCATGGCCTTCGGCAGCGAGGACACCCTCCAGGTGGTGGCGACGGGCGGCGGGCGCGCACGCGACCTCACCGTGGACACCCGCACCCTCTTCCACCGCGTGAAGGGCGACTGGACGTACCGCGACGGCAACTTCACGAGCGTCTTCACGCCCTTCGGCGGGTTCGACCTGGCGGCGTTCGACTTCGGGGCCGCCAAGCTCGACGCCGAGGTCTTCAGCCTGGGAGGGCGCGAGCTCGCGGAGTGGGAGCTCTCCTCCTTCTTCACGGCGCGCGCGGGAGCGGACGTCCTCTTCGAGCACGTGCGCGGCAAGGCGGAGTTGCCCCTCCTCAGCTTCCAGTACGTGGCGTTCCCCGGCGCCGAGCCCAAGGCGGAGATGCAGACGCTCGAGCAGGTGGTCAACGGCTTCGACGGGGCGCTGTTCGCGGAAGGGGAGCTCGAGCTCGGCCCCGTCACCGTGACGCCCAGCCTGCGCGGCACCTGGGCGCGCAAGGCGGGTCAGGGAATGGGTGCGCTGGACCCGCGCCTCTTCGCCCGCGTCCAGGCCACGGAGCGCTTCGCGGTGAAGGGAAGCGTGGGCCTCTACAGCCAGGCCCCCGAGGCGACGGACGCGCTCGGAGCGCCCTGGGGCAACCCCGGCATCCTCTTCGAGCGGGCTCTCCAGGCCGCGGTGGGCGTGGAGCAGCGCTTCACGGACGCCATCAGCGTGGACGTGACGGGCTACTTCAACCGCCGCTTCGACCTCATCTTGAGCCCGGGCCGCACCATCGACAACGGGGATGGGACGTACACGCAGGAGGCGAACTCCAACCTGGGCCTGGGCCGCGCCTACGGCATGGAGGTGATGCTCCGTCACGACGTGACGCGCGACTTCTTCGGCTGGGTGGCCTACACGCTCAACCGCTCGGAGGCGCGGCGCGCGGGAAGCGACAACGGCTACCTCCTCACGGCGTTCGACCAGTCCCACATCCTCACCGCGGTGGGCAGCTACCGGCTGCCGTGGTGGGACCTCGAGCTGGGCGCGCGCTTCCGCTACGTCACGGGAAGGCCCACGACGCCGGAGCTCCAGTACGCGGACCTCTACCAGGCGGACGCCAACCGGTACTACGGCTTCTACGGCGACGCCGGCTCGGCGCGCCTGCGTCCCTTCCAGCAGCTGGATGTCCGACTGGACAAGTCCTTCGTCTTCGACCGCTGGACGCTCAACGTCTACGTGGACGTTCAGAACGTCTACAACGCCACCAACGTGGAGGCCACGCTCAACGACTATCGCTTCCGCGATGTCTTCGAGGTGCCCGGTATCCCACTCCTCCCGGTGGTCGGCTTCAAGGGGAGCTTCTGACATGCGCGTTTTCCTGGTTTCCGTCCTGCTCCTCGCCAGCGCCGCATGTGTCGACGGTGGGGACAACCCCAGCAAGGTGGAGGACCTGCGCGTGCTCGCCATGCGCGTGGAGCCGGCCGAGCTGATGGCCCCCTCGTGCGACCCGGGAACGCTCCCCGCGCTGACCACCCCCATCTCGTTCCGTGCGCTCGTCGTGGACCCGAAGGGGGAGACACGCCCGGTCCGCGCCTCCCTCACCGCGTGCTCGAAGCAGTCCGACCGGGACTGCAACGAGGAGGACAGCGTCCGTCTGGTGATGTTCGACGAGGAGCTCGCGTCCGAGGAGCTCGTGAAGGGCGAGTTCACGCGGATGGTCGAGCCCACCAGCGGCAACGTGGGTCAGTACGTCGAGGACCTCGCCCGCGTGCTGGTGGCGGCGGCGGAGGCGGACACGTACAAGGGCCTCGGCGGCATCCGCCTCCCACTCGTGCTCCACGTGAGCGCCGGGGAGGAGGAGATCTTCGCCCAGAAGCTCATGGTCTTCTCCTGCCCGCGCGTGGAGGGACAGGCGCAGAACGTGAACCCCGAGCTGCCCGGGCTCTTGCTCGAGGGCGCGGACTGGGCCGAGGCCGGGCTTCCCGAGCTCTCCGGGGCGGGGCCCTTCGACGTCGAGCCCCTGGACTTCTCCGACCGCGAGGAGGCCTACGTGGTGCCGAGCCTCGCGTTCCCTCCGGAGCCGGTCCACCTCACCGAGAGCTGGAAGATCTCGTGGCACACGGACTACGGCCGCATGGAGCCGCAGGAGACGGGCGGCACCGACCTCGGCGGCTTCGCGGGGCGGCACCAGGTGCAGTGGCTGCCACCGGCGAATGACCCCCGTCCTCAGGAGCGGGTGAGGGTCTGGGCGGTCGTCCGCGACGGGAGAGGCGGGCAGAGCTGGCTCGAGCGCTCCTTCCGCTACGCCCCCTGAGGCGTTAAACGGGGGGCATGCACCTCAAGGTCCTCTACCACGACAACTGCTTCGACGGAGCGAGCAGCGCGGCGGTCTTCACCCGGTTCTACCGGGAGCGCATCCGCGCGGACGTCCAGGTGACCTACGAGGGCCTGTCGCACAAGGCGGGCGGCTCGGCCATCGACCCCGCCGTCTTCACCGGGGACGAGAACGTCATCGTCGACTTCCGCTACTCACAGGACCCGCGCCTCACGTGGTGGTTCGACCATCACGTGTCCGCCTTCCAGGTGCCGGGCGACGAGGCGCACTTCCGCGCGGACACCTCGGGGCGGAAGTTCCACGACGGGACGCGAAGGAGCTGCACGAAGTACCTCGCGGACGTCGCACACGAGCGCTTCGGCTGGAACCCGGCCCCCATGGCGGACCTCATCGCCTGGGCGGAGCTCATCGACGGGGCGCAGTTCACCTCTCCGCAGCAGGCGGTGGCGCTCGAGGAGCCGGCACTCCAGCTGATGACGGTGCTGGAGGCCAACCGCGACGCGACGTTCATCCCGCGCGTCATCGAGCAGCTGCAGAAGGTGGGCCTCGGAGAGCTGGTTCAGCAGGACTGGGTGCGCGCGCCGCTGCTCCCGCTCCTCGCGCGGCACCGGGACAGCATCGAGCTCGTCCGGAGGAAGGCGCGCCTCGAGAGGGGTGTGGTCACCTTCGACGTCGGAGACGAGGGACTCGACAGCATCAACAAGTTCATCAGCTACTTCCTCTTCCCGGACGCCCGCTACACGCTGTGGGTGGGACGCAGCGAGAAGAGGACGAAGATCTCGCTCGGCAGCAATCCCTGGCGGCCCGAGCTGCGCCGGCACGACCTGTCGAAGCTCGCGGAGCGCCACGGCGGCGGTGGTCACCCGGTGGTGGCGGCCATCTCGTTCCAGCCGGACGAGCTCGCCAAGGCACGCGCCGTGGCGGCCGAGCTGCTCACCGAGCTCGAGAAGGCGGACTCGATGCCGTGAGTCGGCTCACCGCCGAGACGGAAAGAACGTCACGCCCGCCTGCCGCAGCATCCGCACCACCGCCAGCATGGGCAGGCCGCGCACATTGGTGAGGTCTCCCTCCATCCCCGCGATGAGCCCCATGCCGGCGCCCTCGATGCGGTAGCTGCCCGCGCATCCGCGCCACTCCTCGAGGTCCAGGTAGCGCTCGAGCTCCTCGGCCTGGAGCGGGTAGAACCTGAGGAGCGTGCTCTCCACGTGGGTGGTGTGGACTCCCGGGCCCACCAGCGCCACGCCCGTGACGATGTCGTGCACCCTCCCGAGCACGCGCATCAACTGCCGGCGCGCCTGCTCGCGGTCCGCGGGCTTTCCGAGCACCTCACCGCCCACCTCCACGAGCTGGTCCGCACCCAGGACGAGGGCCTCGGGGTACCGCGCTGCCACGGCGCGCGCCTTGCGCTCGGCGAGCAGCAGCACGGCCTCTCGCGCCGGAGTCCCCGGTGGGACCCCCTCGTCCACGTCGGGTGAGACCGCCCGGTAGGGGAGGCCCAGCGCGTCCATGAGTGCGCGTCGGGCGCTCGAGGTCGAGGCAAGCAGGAGTTCGGGCATGGTGGAGAGAAACTTTAAGTCGGAACGGCCACGCTTGCCTGGCTGGTGACCCACACCCGGCTCGAGGAGCCACGACTTGGGCGATGCACGTGCATTAGCATCCGCGCCCATGGTCCGCCGTTCGCGTCTTCCCGCCGTGCTGCTCCTGGCCTTCACCGCATGCTCGCGGGGAGGAGGCAGCACGCAGGAGCAGCGAGCAGACCCTCCGGCGGCCCCGCGCTCCACCGCATCGCCTGCACTCCCCGCGGAGCCGGTGGCGCCCTCCGCGGCGGCAGCCGTGCCCCCCGCAGGGGCAACCGCCCCCTCCGTTCCGGAGCCCCTGCCGCTCTGCCACGCCGGCGCGGAGGGACCTCTCGACGCGGCACGCACCCACTTCGATGCAGGCCGCTTCCTCCCTGCGCTCGCCTGTGCCTCCCAGGCGGTGGCGCTCACGCCGGACAACGCGGACGCCCACGCGGAGCGGGCGGCGGCGCTCGCAGCCCTGCAGCGACTGGAGGAGGCCCAGCTCGCGTACGTGCGACTCTTCGCGCTCCACCCGGACCACGCGGACGGCCTCCTCGGCGCCGCCCACCTCTACGCGGTGCTGCTGCCAGGGACGCGCGAGCACGACGAGGTGGCGGCGCTCTACGCGGAGCGCGGCCTGAACGTCGCGGGGAAGGATGCGGAGCTGCGCGGGCGCTTCGCGGTGCTCTCCGCCATGGCGCACAACGACCTGGGCCAGCCGGCCACGGCGCTGGCGCGCGCGGAAGCGGCGCTGGCCGTCTTCCCTCGCGACATCGAGGCCCTCCACGAGCGGGCCCTGTCACGCTTCGAGCTCTGCCGCTTCGACGGAGCAGTCCACGACTTCACGGCCCTCCTGGACGACCCGGTCAGCGGACCGAGCGCGCACCACCACCTCGCGCTCCTCCTCGAGCGCGAGGGCAGGGTGGAGGAGGCGGAGCGCCACTTCGCGCGGGCCCACGCGCTCGCTCCGGACGACTTCCCTGCGCCGGTGGTGATGACGCGCGAGGAGTTCCGCGAAGCCGTGGCGCGCGCGGTCGGGGAGCTGCCGGAGGACATGCGGCGCGACCTCACGGGCATCCCGGTGACCGCGGAGGAGCTGCCGGCCACCCAGGACCTGCTCGGCGGGGAGCCACCCCTCTCTCCCGTCATCCTCGGCCTGTTCCGCGGACCGCCGCTTGGCCAGGCCTGCGCACCGGACGAGCCGGCGCCGTGCCGCTCCGTGGCGCTCTACCGGAAGAACCTGCTGCGGGCCACGCGCTCGCGGGAGGAGCTGCTCGTGCAGGTCCGCGTGACGCTGCTCCACGAGGTGGGGCACCTGCGCGGCGAGGACGACGGCGAGCTCGCGGCGCGAGGGCTCGAATGACCGGGGCCCTTCCCACCGTCACGGTCTCCCCGAAGGGCGCACACGCCCTGCGCCGGCTCCACCCCTGGACGTACCGCACGGAGCTGGAAGGGCAGGTGCCCGAGCTGCCCCCGGGCAGTGTGGTGCAGGTGGTGGACCGCCAGCGCAACCCGGTGGGGCAGGCGTTCCTCGCGCGGCGCTCGCCCATCGCGCTGCGTCTGCTCACGCGCCGCGCTCCGCAGGAGGAGGTGGTGGATGACGCCTTCTTCCGCGCGAGGCTCGAGGCGTCGCTCGCCCGGCGCTCCGTGTACGAGGGGAGGGACGCGCTGCGTCTGGTGCACGGCGAGGCGGACGGGCTTCCGGGCCTCTTCGTGGACCGCTACGGGAGCGGCCTCGTCGTGCAGACGCTCTCGGAAGGCATGGACGTCCGCAAGGAGTCCCTTGCGCGCGTGCTGCAGGGGCTCACCGGCTCCGCGCAGGTGGTGTGCCGGGACGACGCCTCCGGGCGCGACTTCGAGGGCCTGATGCGCGAGGCCCGCGTGCTCCTCGGGGAGGGGGAGCCGCGCGTCACCTACCACGAGGGGGAGAACGCCTTCACGGTGGACCTCCTCACGGACATGAAGACGGGCGCCTTCCTGGACCAGGTGGACAACCACCTGCGCGCCGGGGAGCTGGCGCGCGGGGAGGCGCTGGACCTCTTCAGCTACCACGGGGGCTTCGCGCTGGCGCTCTCGGCGCGGTGCAGCTCGGTCCTCGCGGTGGAGCAGGACGCCGCGGCGGCGGCGCGCATCGAGCACAACGCGCGGGCCAACGGGCGCACCCACGTGCACGTCCAGCACGGGAACGCCTTCGACGTGCTCCGGGCGTTCGAGAAGGAGGGGCGCCGCTTCGACACGGTGGTGCTGGACCCGCCGGGGCTCGCCAAGCGCAAGGAGGGGCTCGGGACGGCCCTGCGCGCCTACCACGAGCTCAACCTGCGCGCCTTCAAGGTGCTCGCTCCGGACGGGCTGCTCGTGACGTGCAGCTGCTCGGGGAAGCTCCGGCGCGACGCGTTCGAGGAGATGGTGCTGGGCGCGGCGCAGGATGCGAGGCGCGCGGTCCAGGTGCTCGAGCGACGCGGTGCGGGACTGGACCACCCGGTGCTCGCCACGCTGCCGGAGAGCGAGTACCTCAAGGCCCTGTTCCTCAGGGCCCTCTAGCGGATTCCGAGCTCCGCCTTCAGCCGCGCAACCTCCTGGAAGTACTCCGTCCGGGGAAACGGCACGTTGAGGATGTGGAAGTCCTTCTTGGACAGTCCCACGCAGCCGAAGCAGTAGGTGCAGTCGGACAGGTTCCGGCACAGCACGAGGTAGGCGCTGGCCGTGCAGCTCTCGCTCCGCACACAGTAGGCGCAGCTGTTGAGGCTCTTGCTGTCCACGCAGTGGGTGCAGTTGCTGCACAGGACACAGCGCGTGCAGTGGGTGCACTGGTAGCAGGAGTCGCAGTCCGTGCAGAACATGCAATTGGCGCAGCGCTCGCAGCCGGTGCACGCGTAGGAGCCCGGGTTGCCCGGATCCGCCGCCACCGACTTGGCGAGCTGGGTCAGCCGCTCCAGGAACTCGCGCTTGCCGAGCGCGGCGATGTGGGCGCGGGCCTCCACCACGGTGGGTTCGGCACCCTTCAGGGTGCGCGCACGCGAGTCCTTCACCACGGGGTGGGTCCTTTCGGCAGAGGCGTCCGGAGAGGGCCCGCACATTACTCAAGACGGCCGAGCGCGGTCAGCGGTAAAGACGACCTCCGCTTCCCCTCACATGGACCTGTCCAAGCTCAACCCGCCCCAGCGCGAGGCGGTGGTCACCACCGAGGGGCCCCTCCTCGTGCTGGCCGGCGCCGGCTCCGGCAAGACGCGCGTCATCACCCACCGCATCGCCTACCTCCTGGGCAAGGGCGTGAGCGCGCGCAGCATCCTCGCCGTCACCTTTACCAACAAGGCGGCGGCGGAGATGAAGGAGCGGGTGGTGCACCTGGCCGGCAAGGCCGCCGCTCCCGTGCTCGTCTCCACCTTCCACGCCTTCGGGGCCGAGGTGCTCCGCGAGGACCTCTGGCGGCTCGGCTATCCGAAGAAGTTCGCCATCGCGGACCAGGGGGACCAGATGGCGCTGGTGCGGCGGGCCATGAAGGAGCGCCGCATCGACGACCGCACCTTCGACGCGCGCAAGGTGCTCGTGGCCATCAGCCGCGCGAAGAACGCGGGCATCGTCCCCGAGCCCCTCGAGGAGGGCAGGGGAGACGACTACGACCTCATCACCTCCCAGGTCTTCCCGCTCTACCAGCTGGCCCTGAGGGCCCAGGGCGCGGTGGACTTCGACGACCTCATCGTCCTTCCCTCGCGCCTCTTCCGCGAGCTCCCGGACGTGAAGGCGCGCTTCGTCCGCCGCTTCCGCTACCTCCTGGTGGACGAGTTCCAGGACACGAACGCCGCCCAGCTCGAGCTCCTGCGCCTGCTCGCGGCAGAGCGGCGCAACGTGTGCGCGGTGGGGGACGACGACCAGGCCATCTACAGCTGGCGCGGCGCCGAGGTGCGCAACATCCTCGAGTTCGACCGCCACTTCCCGGGCGCGCGCGAGGTGCGCCTGGAGCAGAACTACCGCTCCACCCAGCTCATCCTGGACGCCGCCAACGCGGTCATCGCGATGAACGAGGAGCGCAAGCCCAAGCGCATGTGGAGCGACAGGCGCGGTGGAAGTCCCATCCGTCTCCTCGTCTGCCCGGACGAGGAGGAGGAGGCGCGCATCGTCGCGAGGGAGGTGCAGAAGGCGCTGGAGGCCGGCACCTCCGCGGACGACATCGCGGTGCTCTATCGCACCAACGGCCAGTCCCGGCCGCTGGAGGAGGCGCTGCGCGAGCGCGACATCGCCTACGAGGTGGTGGGCGGCAGCGAGTTCTTCGACAAGCGCGAGGTGAAGGACGTCATCGCCTACTTCAAGGTCATCTCGAACCCGCTGGACGAGGTGAGCCTCCTGCGCATCATCAACGTGCCGACGCGCGGAATCGGGGACGTCACGGTGGAGCGCCTCACCCGGCACGCACGGACGCACCACCTCCCGCTCTTCCGCTCGCTCGCGGACGCGAAGGCCTGCGAGGAGCTCTCCCCCGGCGCGGCGGAGAGCGTGCTCCAGTTCCACGGCCTCATCGAGCGCTACCGCGCGGCCTTCCAGCGGGGGAACCTCGCGGAGGTGACGCGGCGGCTGCTCGAGGAGACCGGCTTCCGTGAGGCCGCGCGCGCCGCCACCCCCTCCGCGACCGTGGCGGACCGGAAGCTCAAGTCCGTGGACCAGGTGCTCGCCTCCCTCGAGGCCTTCGAGAAGCGGGAGGGGACGAAGGCGGACCTCATGACGTACCTCAACCGCCTCTCGCTCGACACCCGGGCGGAGGAGGACGAGGGCGAGCGGGCAGGCAGGCGCCGCGTCACCCTGATGACCCTCCACGGGGCCAAGGGCCTGGAGTGGCGCGTCGTGTTCCTCGTGGGGATGGAGGAGGAGCTCCTGCCCCACAAGGGGATGCAGGGGGAGGCGCAGAACCTCCCCGAGGAGCGCAGGCTGGCCTATGTGGGCCTCACGCGGGCCCGGGAGCAGCTGGTCCTCACGCGCGCCGCCGTGCGCGTGAGGCGGGGGCAGGAGGTGCCAAGGACGCCTTCCCGCTTCCTATCCGACATCCCACCGGAGCTCGTGGAGGTGGTGGACGCCACCGCGCCACCCCCGGGGCCGCCGAGCGAGCGGGAGCTGAAGTTCTTCGCCTCGCTGAAGGACCGACTGAAGGCGGGGGGAGCGCTCTAGCCGCTTGACAGAAGGCCGTTAGAACCCTAGATGACCGCGCTTCCCGCGTCGCTCCGGGCATCTCCGGCGCGCGCCAGCGGTTGCCAGAAGGATTTCGAAGCCATGTCGCAGAGGACCTACAGCGCCAGGCCCGTGGACATCAAGCGCCAGTGGCACGTCATCGACGTGTCCGACAAGGTGCTCGGCCGTGCCGCCAGCCAGATTGCCACCCTGCTCAAGGGCAAGCACAAGGCCATCTACACGCCCTCCATCGACACGGGCGACCATGTCGTCGTCATCAACGCCGAGAAGGTGCGCGTGACGGGGAGCAAGGAGACCGACAAGCTCTACCACCGGCACGTGTGGGCGGGCTTCCCGGGCGGCCTGAAGACCACCACCCTCGAGAAGCTGCGCCAGCGGCACCCCGAGGACATCCTCCTCAACGCCGTGCGCCGCATGCTCCCGCGCAACGCGCTCGGCCGGCAGATGATGACCAAGCTCCGCGTCTACGTGGGCGCCGAGCACCCCCACCAGGCCCAGAAGCCCGTGGCCCGCGAGGTGGAGGCCTGACAAGGCCTCCCTCCCCAAACCGTTTCTGACGCAGACGAGGCAACATGCCCATCCAGACTGACAAGGGTTTCTACGCCACCGGCCGCCGCAAGGAGGCCACCGCCCGCGTGTGGGTCCGCCCCGGCACCGGCGTGGTGACGGTCAACGGCCGTCCCCTGGACAACTACTTCGGCCGCGAGACGTCGAAGATGATCCTCAACCAGCCGCTGCAGGTGCTCGAGCAGCAGGGCAAGGTGGACATCGAGGTGAACGTCGTGGGCGGTGGCCTGTCCGGCCAGGCCGGCGCCATCCGCCACGGCGTCTCCCGCGCACTCTGTGTGCTGAACCCCGACTTCCGCCCCGCGCTGAAGAAGGCCGGCTTCCTCACCCGCGATGCGCGTGTCGTGGAGCGCAAGAAGTACGGTCAGCCGGGCGCCCGTCGCCGGTTCCAGTTCTCCAAGCGCTAGCGAGCGGCCAGCGCTGCTCAAAGGGCGGGGACCGTGGACACACGGTCCCCGTTTCGCGTTGCGGGGTGCTAGCCTTGCGCCCCGTATGGAGCTCAACGAGATCCTGCAGGTTGCGCTGCGCGGTGGCGCCTCGGACATCCACCTGAAGGCGGGCCTCCCGGCCATGTTCCGGGTGGACGGCCAGCTGGTGCCGCTGAAGGACGGCAAGCGCCTCCCTCCGGAGGAGGTGTCTCGCATGGCCTTCGGCATCATGAACGAGTTCCAGAAGGAGAGGTTCCGGCAGACGAACGAGGTGGACCTCGCCTACGGCGTGCCGGGGCTCGGGCGCTTCCGCGTCAACGTCTTCCAGCAGCGCGGCACGGTGGGCGCGGTCCTGCGCGTCATCCCGTTCAAGGTGCTGTCCATCAAGGACCTGATGCTCCCGCCCATCCTCGAGAAGATGGCGCTGGAGGAGCGCGGCCTCATCCTGGTGACGGGGACCACGGGCAGCGGCAAGTCCACCACGCTCGCGGCGATGATCGACCACATCAACGCCCACGAGACGAGCCACATCATGACGATCGAGGACCCCATCGAGTTCCTCATCCGTGACAAGCGCTCCATCGTGAACCAGCGCGAGGTGGGCGTGGACACGATGACCTTCGGCCAGGCCATCAAGAGCGCGCTCCGGCAGGACCCGGACGTCATCCTCGTGGGCGAGATGCGGGACCTGGAGACCATCCAGACGGCGCTCACCGCGGCGGAGACGGGCCACCTCGTGATGTCCACGCTGCACACGCTGGACGCCACGGAGACCATCAACCGCATCATCGGCGCCTTCCCCCCCCACCAGCAGAAGCAGGTCCGCCTGCAGCTGGCCGCGGTGCTCAAGGGTGTGGTGAGCCAGCGCCTGGTGCCGCGCGCGGACGGGAAGGGGCGCGTGGCCGCGGTGGAGGTCCTCCGCATGACGGCGCGCGTGCGCGAGCTCATCGAGGACAAGGACCGCACCAAGGAGCTCCACGACGCCATCTCCGAGGGGCACCTCACCTACGGGATGCAGAGCTTCGACCAGTCGCTCATGCAGCTGGTGAAGCTCGGGCTCGTCACGTACGAGGAGGCCCACCGCCAGGCCACCAACCCGGACGACTTCGCGCTGCGCTTCTCGGGCATCAGCGCCACGTCCGACAGCAAGTGGGACTCGTTCGAGGGCGAGCCCGCGCCAGTGCCAGGAACGGCCGCCTTCGCCCAGCGAGGTGCCCCCGGTACCCCGACTCCGGTCGCTGTGCCCCGGACGCCCGCGCGCCCCGCGATGCCCGGAACACCGGTTCCCGGAGCGCCCGCCCACGCGGTCCGCCCCGCGGCCCCAGCCGCAGCGCCGGCACCCAGGCCCGCCGCCGCACCTGGCGGGGACGACGACTTCCAGATCGAGCGCTTCTGACCCAAGGTCTCCTCGCCCTCTGACGAGCTGGTCACTTCCCGGTGGGACTCGTTCACACCGCGGATGAAGTCGGCATGTCGGTGAGGCGCGGTGCGGGAGGCACGGTGCGCCGCGGGTGACGTGGGTGAGCGCTCCCGTGCTGGCCTCCGGGCGCTCTGGCTGCCGCGGGGCGGAGTGGTGGTGCCGGGTGCTGCACTTGCGGGCGCTCTGGGGGGAAGGAGGGCGCACCTGCATTGGGAGCGCAGGGTGCATGGGCCGCGCCCTGGGGACAGGGGTACACCCCCACCGCCGACACCGCTCGCACACACGACGGCAGCCCTGCCCCGAGGGCTGCCGCGTGGGTTGCTCACGTCCCTTCCGCCTGAGCGCCACTCAACCCGTAGGAACCGACCGCTTCGGGCCCGGACGAGCGACGAGTGGCCTTCTTCG
>JAKEEX010000550.1 GCA_022616315.1 Myxococcaceae bacterium | reverse complement strand
GGGCCGGGGTGGGCACGGGAAGGCACGCCCCTCCCGTGTGGTGCGCGTGTCGGCGCACCCCCCGGCGCGCCTGTGTGGGAAGGAAGGATGCGCCCCGCGAATGTTGCAGGCTAGCGCACTGACGCCGCTGGACAGTCTCCACCAGGCGACAGTCGTAGACCGGGGTCGTGTGCACCATCCAGCGAACGGACCCGCGGACGGTGGTGCGTGGGCGTCAGAAGCTCGCGTTGCCAGGCGTGCGCGGGAACGGGATGACGTCGCGGATGTTGGCCATGCCCGTGGCGTACTGGATGCACCGCTCGAAGCCGAGCCCGAAGCCCGCGTGCGGCACCGTGCCGTAGCGCCGCAGGTCCCGGTACCACCAGTACGTCTCCTTCGACAGGCCCAGCTGCTCCATGCGCCGGTCGAGCACGTCCAGCCGCTCCTCGCGCTGCGAGCCGCCGATGATCTCGCCGATGCCCGGGGCCAGCACGTCCATGGCGGCCACGGTGCGGCCGTCCTCGTTCATGCGCATGTAGAAGGCCTTGATGTCCGCGGGGTAGTTCATCACCACCACGGGCCGCTTCACGAGCTCCTCGGTGAGGTAGCGCTCGTGCTCGGTCTGCAGGTCGATGCCCCACTTCACCGGGTACTCGAACTTCTTGCCGCTCTTCTCGAGCGCGCGGATGGCGTCCGTGTAGTCCATCCGCTCGAAGCTGCCCTCGAGGAAGCCCTCCAGGCGCTTGATGCAGTCCTTGTCGATGCGGTCCGCGAAGAACGCCATGTCGTCCTGGCGCTCGTTCAGCAGGGCCCTGAAGATGGACTTGAGGAAGTCCTCGGCGAGGTCCGCGTCGTCCTTCAGGTCCGCGAACGCAATCTCCGGCTCCACCATCCAGAACTCCGCCAGGTGGCGGGTGGTGTTGGAGTTCTCGGCACGGAACGTGGGGCCGAACGTGTAGACGTTGCTCAGCGCGAGGCAGTAGGCCTCCACGTTGAGCTGGCCGGACACCGTGAGGTTGGCCGAGCGACCGAAGAAGTCCTTCGTGAAGTCCACCTGGCCCTTCGGGTCCCTGGGCACGTTGAGGAGGTCGAGTGTGGAGACGCGAAACATCTCACCGGCGCCCTCCGCGTCGCTCGTCGTCACGATGGGCGTGTGGACCCAGTAGAAGCTCCGCTCGTGGAAGAAGCGGTGGATGGCCATGGCCAGCGTGTGGCGCACCCGGGCCACCGCGCCGAAGGTGTTGGTGCGCGGGCGCAGGTGGGCCTGCTCGCGCAGGAACTCGAAGGAGTGCTGCTTGGGCTGCATGGGGTAGGTGTCCGGGTCGTCCACCCAGCCGAGCACCTTCAGCTCGGAGGCGAGCACCTCCACCGTCTGCCCCTTGCCCTGCGAGGCGACCAGCTGTCCCCGCGCCTCCACCGCGCACGCCGTGGTGAGCTTCAGCACCTCGGACGCGTAGTTGTCGAGCTCCTTGGGCGCCACCACCTGGATGGCGTTGAAGCAGGAGCCGTCGTGCAGGTGGATGAAGGAGACACCCGCCTTGGAGTCGCGGCGGGTGCGGACCCACCCCTTCACCGTGACGGAGGTTCCGGGCTGCTGCTTGCCCGCGAGGAGCTCGGCAATCGTCGTACGTGGCATGGTTTCGGTTCTCTGCGTTCCTGAGGGCCTGCTGCAGACCACAGAGGCCCCTGGTTCTACAAGCGCGGCGTCCGTCCTGCCGACCCCTTCCGGGTGCTCCCCGGAAGGCGGACGGGCAAGCGGGCGGCCCCTGCGGAGAGCAAGGGCCCGGCGCATTCATGTCTCCAATGCGCGCCGTCGTCCTGGAACAGCCGCGCAGTGCGCCCCGCTTCCACGCGGACTGGCCCGAGCCCGTCCCCGCTCCGGGCGAGGTCCTGGTGGAGGTGGAGGCCTGCGCGGTGTGCCGCACGGACCTCCACGTGGTGGACGGCGAGCTGCCCGACGTCCGGGTGCCCATCATCCCCGGCCACGAGGTGGTGGGCAGGGTCGTGCGGCGGGGCGAGGGGGCGGTGCTGCCGGAGGGGGCGCGGGTGGGCATCCACTGGCTGGGCTGGACGGACGGCATCTGCGCCTTCTGCGAGGCAGGCCAGGAGAACCTCTGCGACCATGCACGCTTCACCGGCTACGACCGCGACGGCGGCTACGCCGAGCTCATCGTGGTCGACGCGCGCTTCGCGTTTCCCCTGCCCGAGGACGCGGATGCGCTGCAGCTGGCGCCGCTGATGTGTGCGGGCGTCATCGGCTACCGTGCCTACGGCTTCGCGGAGGATGCGCAGCGGCTCGGGCTGTACGGCTTCGGCGCGTCGGCGCACATCCTCCTCCAGGTGGCTCGGCACGATGGCCGCGAGGTGTATGCCTTCACGCGGCCCGGAGACACGGAGGGGCAATCGCTGGCGCGCGAGCTCGGCGCGGTGTGGGCCGGCGGCTCGGATGTGCTGCCACCGGAGCCGCTGGACGCCGCGCTGCTGTTCGCCCCGGTGGGATCGCTCGTGCCCGCGGCGCTGCGGGCGGTGCGCAAGGCGGGCGTGGTCGTGTGCGCCGGCATCCACATGAGCGACATCCCGTCCTTCCCCTACGCGCTGCTGTGGGGCGAGCGGGTGGTGCGCTCGGTGGCCAACCTCACGCGCATGGACACGGCGCGGTTCCTGGCGCTCGCACCCAAGGTGCCGGTGCGCTCCACCGTGAAGACGTATCCGCTCGAGGAGGCCCCTCGGGCCCTGGACGACCTGCGCTCGGGGCGGGTGCACGGGGCCGCGGTGCTCGTCGTGCGACCAGGACGATGACTCCTGCGCACAGGACCGCCCACAACGGCTGCCCGAAGGGCTGGGCCAGCATTCTCTCACCAGCGCTCTGCACGCCGGACTCCCCACTTTGCGAGCGCTGAGTGACACCCCTCCTCTCCTCTTGCCAACCACGCGCCGCCAGGGGCAGTCGCTCTGGTCGTCACTCGCTTCCACTCGCCAACGGTGCTTTTGTGTTTCCTGCGCCCGGTGCCCTAGTGTTGCCGCATGAAGACCGCGTTCGTCACCGGTGGCACGGGATTCGTCGGACAGCACGTCGTCGAGCAGGCCAAGGCGGCGGGCTACGACGTGATCGTCTTTCATCGCGCCGGTTCGAACACGCGGCGGCTCGCCCATTACGCACCGACGTTCGCGGAAGGATCGTTGGACTCGGCGGACTCGATCGCGAGTGCCATGCCCGAGGGCTGCGATGCCGTCTTTCACGTCGCCGGCAACACCAGCTTCTGGTCGCGCGATCGCAAGAACCTCGAGCGCGACAACGTCGACGGCACGAGGCACATGGTCGAAGCTGCGCTGCGTCGGAACGTGAATCGGTTCGTCTACACATCCAGCGAATCGGCGTGGGGCGATCCGGAGCGACAACCACTCGACGAGACCGTGCGCAAACGCGGCGACGAGTCGTTCATCGACTACGACCGCACCAAGTTCCTCGCCGAGGTCGAGGTGCATCGCGCTATCGATCGCGGCCTGCAGGCGGTAATCATGAACCCCGCGCACGTCCTCGGTCGCTACGACGATCGGAGCTGGGGGCGCGCATTCCGTCTCGTGCGCGATGGTGCGATCCCCGGCGTGCCGCCGGGCTCCGGATCGTGGACCCTCGGCGAAGAGGTCGGTCGCGCGCACGTCGTCGCGGCAGAGAAGGGACGCGTCGGCGACAACTACCTGCTCGGCGGCGTCGACGCGACGTACGTCGAGATCTTCGCCGAGATCGCGCACCTGCTCGGGAAGAAGGCGCCGCGCGCCCTGCCCGCGTGGGTGCTCAAACCGTACGCACACCTCGCCGATCTCGGCTCGCGCTTCACCAACCGCGCTCCGGAGATTACGCCGGAGCTCGCGCACATCGGGTGCGAGCACCGCAGCGTGAGCTCGGAGAAAGCGAGCAAGGAGCTCGGCTACAAGACGGCGCCAATCGACGTGATGCTACGCGACTGCTTCGACTGGCTCATGCGCGAGCGCCTCATCTGAGGTACAAAGCTGTCCTCACTCCGGCCGCTCTCTCGAGCGGCCCTGCACCGTGAGGACTTCGCATGCGACTCGGACAGACACTCCTCGCCGCGACTCTCGTTGCGGCACCCGCGCTCGGCGCGGCCACCACCACCGCGAAGGCCGCCGAGCGGGGCATCGAGTTGGGGGACCTCAACCGCCAGGCCGACCCGTGCTCGGACTTCTACGAGTTCGCCAACGGCACCTGGCGCTCCAGCAATCCCATTCCTCCCTCCATGGTCCGCTGGAGCCGCAGGTGGCAGGCGGGTGAGCAGGCGAAGGAGAAGCTCAAGGGCATCCTGGACGAGGTCTCCCAGCGCAAGGACTGGAATAAGGGCAGCGACGAGCAGCTCATCGCGGACCACTACGGCGCATGTATGGACGAGACCGCGGTGGAGGCGCTGGGGACGCGTCCCCTCCAGCCGCTGCTCACGAAGATCGACTCGCTGAAGGACCTGGCCGCCGTGCAGCGCATGATTGGCACGCTGCATCTGATGCAGGTCAACGTGCCGTTCGGGCTGCTGGCGGAGTCCGACCTCAAGGAGCCCACCCGCGTCATCGCCCATCTCTACGCGAGCGGTCTGGGCCTGCCGGACCGGGACTACTACTTCAAGTCCGAGCCGCGCTTCGTCGAGGCGCGCGAGAAGTACCGCGCGCACGTGGCCCGCATGTTCCAGCTGGCCGGCGCCAGCGAGGCGGACGCGAAGCAGGCCTCCGACGCCGTCTTCGCCATGGAGACCGAGCTCGCCGAGGACTCGCTCGACCTCGTCGCGCAGCGGGACCCGTCGAATCTGGACCACCCGACCACGTTCGCCGCGCTGAAGAAGCTCGCGCCGGCGTTCGACTGGGCGGGCTACTTCCGCAGCGCGGGGGTGAAGCCGGCGGACCTCAACGTGATGGAGCCGAGGTTCCTGCAGGAGTTCGACCGGCAGCTGCGCGAGACGCCGCTCGCCCGCTGGAGGACGTACCTGAAGTGGCAGGTGCTGCGCTCCGCGGCCCCCGAGCTGTCCAGGGCCTTCGTGGAGGAGGACTTCGCCTTCAACCAGCAGTACCTCGGCGGTGCCAAGGAGATGAAGCCGCGGTGGAAGCTGTGTGTCGATTCCACCGACGCGCTGCTCGGTGAGGCGCTCGGCAAGAAGTACGCGGAGAGGTACTTCCCGCCCGAGGCCAAGGCACGCATGCAGGTGATGGTGAAGGACCTGCTCGCCGCGATGAAGGACTCCATCGGGGGCCTGGACTGGATGGGACCCGAGACGAAGACGCAGGCGCTCGAGAAGCTCTCCACCTTCAACCCGAAGATTGGCTACCCGGACAAGTGGAAGAACTACGGAAGCGTCCGCGTGGACCGCGCCCAGCACTGGCAGAACGTCGTGGCGGGCCGCCAGTTCAACGTGCGGGACGGGCTGCAGACCATCGGCAAGCCGGTGGACCGTGACCGCTGGGGCATGACGCCGCCCACCTCCAACGCCTACTACAACCCGCTGCTGAACGAGATCGTCTTCCCCGCAGGCATCCTGCAGTCGCCCGCGTTCAGCATGGAGGCGAACGACGCGGTCAACTACGGCGCCATCGGTGTCGTCATTGGCCACGAGATCAGCCACGGCTTCGACGACCAGGGCGCCAGGTTCGACGCGAAGGGGCGCCTGAAGAACTGGTGGGCGGACGCGGACCTGAAGGCCTTCTCGGAGCGCGGGCAGTGCGTGGTGTCGCAGTTCGACGGCTACGCCATCGAGCCGGGCGTGCACCACAACGGCAAGCTCGTGCTCGGGGAGAGCATCGGTGACCTGGCCGGCGCCAAGATTGCCTACCTGGCGCTGCAGAAGGCGATGAAGCGCACGCCGGTGCCCGTGGTGGACGGGTTCACCCCTGAGCAGCAGTTCTTCATCGCGTGGGGCCAGTTCCGCGGGGACGCCATCCGCCCGGAGACGCAGCGCCTGATGGTGCAGTCCGACCCGCATCCCACCGGCAGGTACCGGGTGGTCGGGCCGCTCTCCAACCTGCAGGAGTTCCAGAAGGCCTTCGCCTGCAAGAAGGGGACGCCCATGGTGCGCCCCGCCGAGCAGCGCTGCGAGGTCTGGTAGCGGGAACGCCGGCTCGCTGAAGCGCCGTGTGAGCCGCCGCCGCACCTGCGAAGGCGGAACACACCGGCAGTGCGAACGTGGAGGGGCTGCGGGATGGCATCCGGTCGGTGCGGGCGCAGATGAATGCGTTCCTGGAGCGTCCCGGGCCCACTGCACAGCCCCAGCGGGTGAAGGTTGCCTTCACCATCCGCGGACTCGGCACCTCCGGCTCCCTGGACGAGGCGGAGGTGCTGGAGAGGCGTGTTGAGGCAAGTGAAGCTGCCCGCCCCACCGCCTCCCCTGGCCCCCGCACGAGCGGACTCACCCGAGCTCCCGGTGAAGGAAGTCCACGGCGCGGCGGAACGCCAGCTGCGCGTTCTCCGCGCTGTACACCTCGGGGCGCTGCTCGTTCATGAAGGCGTGCTGGGCGTCGTATCGGTACAGCTCGTAGCGCACCTTCAGCCGCTGGAGGTCCTGCTCCAGCTGGTCCACCCGCTCGGGTGTGCACCAGTCGTCGTGCTGGGCGAAGTGGGCCTGCACCGCGGCGCGCATGACCGAGTAGTCCGCGCGGCCCCGGTCCGGCAATCCATAGAAGGGCACGCACGCGGCGAGGCCCGGGATGCGCGTCGCGGCCAGCAACGCCAGCGAGCCTCCCATGCAGAAGCCGGTGATGCCCACCTTGGCGCCCAGCTGCTCGGACTTGAGCGCCGCGGTGGCACGGAGCAGGAGCGTGACTGCCTTCTCCCGGTCGAGCTCCTGCGCCAGCCGGCCGGCATCCTCGCGCGTGGTCGCCACCTGGCCGCCGTAGAGGTCCGCCGCGAAGACGACGAAGCCTTCCTGAGCGAACCGGTCCGCGACTCCGCGTGTCTGCGCGTTGAGGCCCCACCACTCGTGCAGCACGATGAGCCCGGGCTTGCCCTTGCCTGCGCTCGCGTTGAGGTAGCCGGGGAGCTCCTGACCAACGGCATCACGCAGGACGTTTGCTGGGGACATGCGGTGACCACCTCCAGGGAACCCGGAGAGGCTGCCGCCCTGGAGGTATTTCGGCAACTGTCCTCGTGACGACCGCACCTCACGCCGCGACGACGCGACGGAAGCGTGCCGTGACCAGTTGCGCCGCGGCGAACGCGAGGAGTCCCAGGGAAGCTGCGGCGAACAGCCACCGGCCGAAGGGTTGCTGCGCCAGGGTCGCCAGGGTCTCGACGGGCCCGCTTGCCTCCCCACGCCGTGCCCTCAGCGCGGCGCTCAGGAGGAACGCGCCCAGCGGCACGAGCACCAGCGCACGCGCGGCCACTCCGGCACGACAGAGGCGCTCCACCTCCGTGCGCTTCTTTGCCGCCGGGCCCGACACCTGCAGCATGTCTACCGCCCGTCCCGTCCACGCGCGCCACAGCTGGTGCAGCGCGAAGACGACGACTCCTGCGCCCACGATTGCCGCAAGGACCTGTCCAACGGGTTGGGCCAGCAGCCTCTCACCGAGGCTCTGCACGCCGGTCGCACCAGTTCCCTCTCTCCCCGCGAGGATCCGGAAGCAGAGCGCACCGAGGAACGTGTGGATGAGCCCGCTGAGCACGAGCGCACCGCGTGCCAGCATGCCCTTCGCCGAGCTCCCCGCGCCCTCGAGGTCCATGAGCGCCTGGACGAAGCGCCACGCCGCGAAGGCCAGCAGGCAAAGACCAACGATGCCGAGGAGCGCGGCGCCCAGCGGATTGCGCGCCAGCGCCTCGAGCACTCCCTGGGAGCCCCGGGCACGGCCGCCCAAGAACGCCAGCATCAGCGACAGGAGACCGAGGCCCGTGTACATGGCCGCCCGCGCGCCATAGGCCAGCCGGGCCGCGGACGCCACGCCCGCACGGTCGACGTTGCGGGCCCGCCGGGGCTGCGGCCTGGGCCGTGTGGGCGTCGTCATCCGCCACTCCTTTCGCGGACCTCCGGGCCAAGGAGGCCAGAGGAGGTCCCCGCGAGTGGACGGTGCGCATGGCCGTGCCCGGCTCCAACGGGGATGGCGGAGGAGCAGGCGCTCGTCAGATGTCCAGGTTCTGCACGTCCAGCGCGTTGCGCTCGATGAACTCCCGCCGCGGCTCCACCGCCTCGCCCATGAGGAGCGAGAAGATCTCGTCGGTGTCCACCGCGTCCTCCACCCGCACCTGCAGGAGCGTGCGCGTGGACGGGTTCATGGTGGTGTCCCAGAGCTGCTCGGGGTTCATCTCACCCAGGCCCTTGTAGCGCTGGATGTTGAGCCCACGCTGCGCGTCCCTGCGCACCGCCTCCAGGAGCTCCTGCACGCTGAAGCACGTCACGTCCCCGTTCTCGAGGTGGAGCGTGTAGGGCACCTTGCCCAGCTGCGCGAAGGTGTCGCGAAGCCCGACGAGCTCGCGGTAGTCCGGCGACGTGAGGAAGCCGAAGTCCAGCACGCTCTCCTTCATGCCGCCGTTCACGTCCGTGCGGACGTGCAGCTTCTTGCGCTGGTGCTCGGGGTCCGCCAGGACCTGCATCTCCAGACGGGGAATCGCATCCGGATAGCGGGCCTGCATGTAGGCGCGCATCTTCTCCATCTCGGCCGTCAGCTTCGCCTCGTCCAGCAGCGTGTCCGCGTCCACGCGCGCCGCCTGCACGAGCGCGTCCAGCACGCGCGGATCCCTGCGCCGCTCGAGCCTCCCCAGCCGGTCCTGGTACGTCTGCACCTTGTTCAGCAGCGCCTTCAGGTCGCTCCCGCCGAGCTCACCGCCCGGCGTCGTCACCCGCGAGTGCTCGGTGGCCTGGGTGAGGAGGTAGTCGTCCAGCGCGCCCTGGTCCTTGACGTACATCTCCTTCTTCTGGCGCGTCACCTTGTAGAGCGGCGGCTGCGCGATGTAGAGGTAGCCGCGCTCCAGCAGCTCGGGCATCTGCCGGTAGAAGAACGTGAGCAGCAGCGTGCGGATGTGGCTGCCGTCCACGTCCGCGTCCGTCATCAGGATGATGCGGTGGTAGCGCGCCTTGTCCGGCTGGTAGTCCTCCTTGCCGATGCCGGTGCCCAGCGCGGTGATGAGCGTGACGATCTCCGCGCTCGTCAGCATCTTCTCGAAGCGCGCCTTCTCCACGTTGAGAATCTTTCCGCGCAGCGGGAGGATGGCCTGGTTGCGCCGGTCCCGGCCCTGCTTCGCGGAGCCGCCTGCGGAGTCACCCTCGACGATGTAGAGCTCGCTCTCGCTCGGGTCGCGGCTCTGGCAGTCCGCGAGCTTCCCGGGAAGGCCCCCGCCCTCGAGCACGCCCTTGCGGCGCACCGTCTCCCGCGCCTTGCGCGCAGCAATCCGCGCACGCGCCGCGTCGCCAATCTTCGCGACGATCTTCTTCGCGACGTTGGGGCTCTCCTCCAGGAAGCTGCCCATCTGCTCGTTGACCATCTGCTCGACCAGGCCCTTGATCTCACTGTTGCCGAGCTTGGTCTTCGTCTGCCCCTCGAACTGGGGATTCGGGAGCTTGACGCTGATGACCGCCGCCAGGCCCTCGCGAGCGTCCTCGCCGGTGGGCGTCTCCTTCAGGTCCTTCCAGGCGCCGCTCTTCTCCGCGTAGCTGTTGATGGTTCGGGTGAGCGCGGCCTTGAGGCCGGAGAGGTGGCTGCCGCCCTCGTGGGTGTTGATGTTGTTGGCGAAGGTGAAGATGCGCTCGTCGTAGCCATCGTTCCACTGCATGGCCAGCTCGAGCACGACGCCGTCGCGCTCGGTGGTGATGTGGATGGGCTTGTCGTGAATCGCCGCCTTCGTCTTGTTGAGGTACTCCACGAAGGACACGATGCCGCCGTCGAACTTGAACTCGTGGCTCTTGCCCGTGCGGTCGTCCACGACGTGGATGCGCAGGCCCGCGTTGAGGAAGGCGAGCTCGCGAAGGCGCTGGGAGAGCGTGTCGAAGTTGAAGCTCACGTCCTCCATCACCGTGGGGTCCGGCTTGAACCACACCAGCGTGCCGCGCCTGTCGGTGGTGCCGGTCTCCTGCACCTTCGACTCGGGCACACCCTGGCGGTAGGACTGCTCGTAGACCTTGCCGTTGCGCTGGACGCGGACACGGAACCACTCGGAGAGGAAGTTGACGCAGGTGACGCCCACGCCGTGCAGGCCGCCGGACACCTTGTAGCCACCGCCGCCGAACTTGGCGCCGGCGTGCAGCTCCGTGAGGACCACCTCCAGCGTGTCCTTCTCCGGGAATTGAGAGTGGGGACCCACGGGGATGCCGCGGCCGTTGTCCTGGACGGACAGCGAGCCGTCCACCTGGATGCGCACCTCGATGTCGGTGCAGTGGCCGGCCAGCGCCTCGTCCACCGAGTTGTCCACCACCTCGTAGACGAGCTTGTGGAGCCCGTACGTCATGGTGTCGCCGATGTACATGCCCGGCCGCTTGCGGACGGCCTCGATGCCCTCGAGCTTCTGGATGCTCTCGGCGCCGTAGTCGGGCGCCGGGGTGGCGGGGGCAGCGGCGTCTTTTGGGGAGGTGGTCGGGTTCATGGAGTCGTCTTCGAGGGGCCACCCGCGCGGGGGAAAAACCGGGCCGGCCCTGGGGGGCGGATGTGCGGCCCATGGCGGGTGGGGAACCTTCTGAATTTAGCGCCCGCAGCGCCTCCAAGCACCTGAAAAGTCAGCCGTTTTGGCCACTGGACGGCAGCATGGGACGCCCCGCCGGGACTGCTTGCACCAGGGGACCTCTTCTGCTCGCCCGGCTGCCCTCCGCCAGGGGAATTTTCCGGCTCTAGAGGTCCAGCATGAGGCGCCTGGAGCGGGCCCGCGAGACACACACCGTCATGCACTTGCCGCCCTTGTGCTCGTCGTCGGAGAGGAAGGAGTCGCGGTGCTCCGGCTCCCCCTCCAGGACGTTCGTCAGGCAGGTGCCGCAGGTGCCCGCCTGACAGTCGGAGGGCACCATCACGCCAGCGGAGACGAGGACGTTGAGGATGCTCTTGCCCGGAGGCACCTTCAGCACCTGGCCGGTGGACTTGACCACCACCTCGAAGCCCTCGTCGCCCTCCCGCGCCACCAGTGGCTCGGCGGTGAAGGACTCGAAGTGCACCGCCTCCTCGGGCCACGCGCCGCCGAGCGCCGCGCTGCGCACCGCGCTCATGAGCCCGCCGGGGCCGCAGCAGTAGAGGTGCGCGCCCTGGGGCCGGTGGGCGAGCAGCGCCCGCACGTCCAGGCCCTTCGACGGGTCCCCTCCGTCGTGGTGGAGGTGCACGTGCGGCGCCCACTCGGGAGAGCCGAGCAGCGTGGTGAAGGGCGTCCGCTCCGGCGAGCGCGTGCACACGCGCAGCACGAAGGCGCGTCCCTCGCGAAGCAGCGTGCGCGCCATGGCGAGCAGCGGCGTGATGCCGATGCCGCCTGCAATCAGCAGGGAGAAGGGGGCCTGCCGCAGGCGGAACGCGTTGCGCGGCCGGCTCACCGCGAGGATGGTGCCCTCACGCACCTGCTCGTGCATGGCGCGCGAGCCGCCCCTTCCGTTCGCCTCGCGGAGCACGGAGATGAGGTAGCGGTGCGTCTCCGTGGGCTCACCGCAGAGGGAGTACGGCCGCACCATGCCGCCGGGGAGCGCCACGTCCAGGTGGCTGCCCGCGTCCCATTCTGGGAGGGCCTGGGCGTCAACGGGCACCAGCTCGTAGCTCTGGATGTCCTCGGCCTCGCGCGTGATGCGTGCCACACGCACGCGCAGAGTGTCTTGTCCCATGCCCCTCCCCCTCCCCGCAGGGCAGGCGCCCCCGCGTGCACTCGGCGGGGGGGAAGTTAGGGATGGGTGGTTGGGCGCGGAAGTGCACCGGGGTGAGGTGCTGTCACCGCGTGCCTCTCACGCCGCGGAGCGGCTCCTGCGCCTCGTGGACGTGGCCTTCTCCGCGGTGCGGGAAGGCGGTGCGAACGCGTCCCCGCCGTACACCATGGCGATGAGCGCGGAGACGCGCCGGTGGGCCTCCACCGGGTGGCGCAGCGGGAGCTCCCCGCGCACCTGGTAGTGGTTGCGGCGCCCATCGCGCGTGCGCTTGAGGTAGCCGCCCTCCTCGAGCTCCGCGACGATTCGCTGCACCGCGCGCTCCGTGATGCCCACCTGCTCGGAGAGGTCCCGCATGCGGAGGTCCGGCTCACGGGCGATGCACAGGAGCACGTGCGCGTGGTTGGTCAGGAACGTCCAGCCCGTCTCCAGCTCGCTCCGCCTCTTGGCCATGGCGCGCCTCCCTCCGGTCAACGTGCGGCACCCAGTGTCGTGTCTCACGCGTCGGCTGTCACGCGGGAGCGGGGGAGCCGGGTGTCACATTCCCGCGTCAGCGTCGACCTCGTGCGCGTCCGTCAGGCATCGAACGGGCCGCGGGGAAGGTGCGACTCGAGGTCCTGCGCCAGCGCCTCGAAGGCCTCCCGCGAGGGGAAGAGGAGGCGGGGGATGACCACGCGCCCCATCCCCTCCTGCAGCACCAGCACCAACCTGTCACGCCTCCGACCCTCGCGACTGAGCCGCTGCACCTGTCGCCAGGCCAGCTCGATGGGGCCCCCATACAGCGGACGCGAGAGGACGACGCCCGGCGAGGTGAGCAGCACACCGAAGCCGTCGCGGGGACGCAGACGGAGCAGGGACACGACGAGGCTCGTCCACAGGAGCGCCGCGACACCAGCGCGTGCCCACGCGTAGGGCTCCACCCCGGTCAGCGCATTGCGCACCGCCCACGCGACGAGCCCGAGACACCCCGCGGCCACCACCGCGAGGAGAAGACGGGGCACACGCGCGTCGTACGGGTGGAAGTGCGTACGCATCAGCTCCGCGGCCATGGGCTCTCCGCTTCCTCAATCCGTCACCGCTCCGCCGCGCACGGTGAGCCAGAGGGTGTCCGGACCCGCGGCCCGGGCCACCAGCCCCGCGTCGGTGGTGGTGAGGAACACCTGCGCGCCGCTGGCCGCGACATACTCCATCAGGTAGGCGTTGCGCTCCGGGTCCAGCTCGCTGGAGACGTCGTCCAGCAACAGGAGCGGCTTCACGCCGGTGGCGAGCTCCAGGTTCTCGATCTCCGCAATCTTCCAGCCGAGCACCAGGGCACGCTGCTGGCCCTGGCTCGCATATGCACGGGCGCTGCGCTCGCCGAGCGTCAGCGTGAGGTCGTCCGCGTGCGGACCCACGCTGGTGAAGCCGCGCTCGGTGTCGCGCGGGGCGCGGGTCCGCAGCGCCGCGGCGAGCACCTCCACGAGGGCCGCCTCCTCCGCCACGGCGAAGTCGAGGCCCTTCGGCAGGCCCACCGGCGTGTAGGCATAGCCGGGTGGCAGGGGCGTGCGTCCAATGGACGCGAAGGCCCTCTGCGCGCGCGGGGCCACCTCGTCCACCAGGGCCCGGCGACGGACCCACAGCCGCGCGCCCGCGCGGGCCAGCGTCTCGTCGAAGGCCTCGCGCACCTCCTCCGGCGCGCGCTCCTTCAGCAGGCGGTTGCGGCTCTTGAGGGCGCGGGCGTAGGAGCGCGTCTCGCGCAGGTATGCGGGGAAGCGGTTGAAGACGGCCCTGTCGAGGAAGAGGCGCCGTGCCTCCGGCGCGCCCTTCACCACCTCCAGGTCGTCCGGAGTGAAGGCCACCACCGACACGCCCCCGAAGTAGTCCTCCAGGCTCGCGGCCTTCTTGCCGTCCACGAAGGCCTGGCGGGTCCCCTCGGCGAGCTCCACCGCAATCTCCCGCTCGGCCCCCTTCAGCAGGAAGCGCCCCGACACCCGCGCTCCCTGCGCGCCGAACTGCACCAGCTCCGAGAGGCGGCTCGCGCGCAGCGGCTTCAGCGTGGCGAGGAGGTAGATGGCCTCCAGGAGGTTCGTCTTCCCTTGCCCGTTCTGCCCCACCGCCACGGTGGCGTGCGCCCCGGGCACCAGCGACACCTCGGTGAGGTTGCGGAAGCGCTGGACGTGGAGGGAGAGGAGGCGCACGCGGTGGACCGGGAGCAGGAGCGGGAGCGGAGGGGGGACCGGGAACGGGTTCGGCGGCGGGACCGGGACCGGAAGCGGATCCGGGGGCGGGAGGCATAGAGCAGGCGGAGGGTGGTGCGTCAACGGTGGGCAGGCCGGGCGCGGCGCAGGCGGGGCTGTCCACTGCGTGAGCCACGTGGGCATCCCCCGGGGCGCTCCCACACCGGGGCGTGGCGCCCTACCTGTGTGGATGGGCGACGCGCGCACGCGATGGCGCGGCGGTGGTAGGGAGGGGGCAGTGAGGATGCTCAATCCACGACTGGAGGTCTCCCTCCAGGAGGTGACGCGCGCCAACTGGCGGGACGCGCTCGCCCTGGGAGTGCACCCCGCACAGCAGCGCTTCGTCGCGGACGTGGAGCCGCCGGCCGCCATCGCGCTGGCCAAGGCCTACGTGCGTCCCTCGGGCATTCCCGTCGTGCCCTTCGGCATCTACGCCGGCATCGCCATGGTGGGCTTCCTGGTGCTCGCGTACGAGCCGGGGAGCGAAGAGAACTACTGGCTCTCCCACTTCTTCGTGGACCGGCGCTACCAGGGGCAGGGCTATGGAGGGCGTGCACTCGAGACGCTCGCCCGGAAGCTCGAGGCAGAGCACCCCTCATGCCGCGCGCTCCAGCTCACCGTCCACGCGGAGAACCAGCGCGCGCGCAGGCTCTACGAGAAGGTCGGCTTCACGGAGCTGCGCGCCCTGAGCGATGGCGAGCACGTGTACCGCCTGCGCCTGGGCACCTAGCTGCTCGGCTGCGCCACCATGGTGGCCACGTCGCTCACCATGTTCTCGAGCACGCCTGTCTCCTCCAGGTGCTTGAGCTCGCGCCAGCCGTTGATGTGGTAGTCGTCGATGAAGAGCTGCGGCACCGCGCCCGCTCCTCCGGTGCGCGCCACCATCTCGGCGAAGCGCAGCTCATCACCGACGTCCACCTCCTCGAAGTGGAGGCTCCTGGCCCACAGGAGCTCCCGGGCCAGGGCGCACTCGGGGTGGTCGCGCCGGGTGTAAAGGACGATGGTGGTCATGGCGGCAGCTCTCCGGATTTGGGGGGAAAGGTAGGCACCAGCGGAAGCCCTGCCGCGGCGCGTTGCCCCTCGGGAGGCGCGTGGGCGAGAGCCCGATTCCCTGCTCGCTCCTTCGTCCCCTTAGGATGTCGCCGGGCAGCGCATTGCCCCCACCTGAGGAGAACATCGATGAAGCGCAGTCTGGCACTCGCCGCGGCCCTGTCCGCGCTGTCCGCCTGGGCCCAGGCCCCTGCAGTGCCCCCGGCGCCACCCGCAGAGGCCGAGCCTGCCGAGGGCGCTCCCGGAGTGGCTTCCGCGGAGGGTGAGGAGGCTGCGCTTCCGGAGCTCGCGCTCCAGCGCGGCGAGGTGGTGCTCCCTGGCGGCATGGCGAAGCTGACGGTGCCCGAGAGCTTCGGCTACCTCGACCCGAAGCAGGCGGAGCTGGTGCTGACGAAGATCTGGGGCAACCCGGAAGGCAGCGGCACGCTCGGCACGCTCGGCATGCTCGTGCCCGCGGACGTGCACCCCGCCGAGAAGGAGAGCTGGGGCGTGGTCATCACCTATGCGGACGATGGCCACGTGGACGACGAGGACGCGGCGAGCATCGACTACGCCGAGCTGCTCCAGGAGATGCAGGAGTCCACCGCGGAGGCGAGCGAGGAGCGGGTGAAGGCCGGCTTCGAGTCGCTCGAGCTCGTGGGCTGGGCCGAGCCGCCGCACTACGACACCGCGACCAAGAAGCTCTACTGGGCCAAGGAGCTCGCCTTCGGTGAGTCCCCCCACACGCTCAACTACAACATCCGCGCACTGGGCAAGGAGGGCGTGCTCGAGCTCAACGCGGTGGCGGACATGGGCGCGCTCCCGCAGGTGAAGGAGAACATGAAGCAGGTGCTCGCCTTCGTGGAGTTCCAGCCGGGCCACCGCTACGAGGAGTTCGACCCGGACACCGGCCGGCTGGCGGCCTACGGCATCGGCGGCCTGGTCGCGGGCAAGCTGGCGGTCAAGGCGGGTCTCTTCAAGGCCCTCATCGCCCTGCTCGTCGCGGGCAAGAAGTTCATCATCATCGGCGTGGTGGCCATCGGCGCCATGATTGCTCGCCTGTTCAAGCGCGGCAGCAGCGGCAGCGCGGAGAGCTGAGAGACCGTCACCGTGAGTCGGCGGCGCGCGTCTTCTCCGGCTCGAAGACGTAGCGCTGCTGCGGCAGCTCGAGCGCGAGCACGGTGCGGCCTCCCTCCTGGCGGGGCAGCAGCTCCAGTCCCGCCATGGGGGCGTCCAGGAGGACGAGCTTGCGCGTCCCGTCCGGCTCCACCTTCTCCCCCACGGCGCTCCGCCACTCGCCGGCATCCACCACCGCGCTCGCTCCTTCCACCTCGAGCGTGATGGGGCCGAGGCCCGGGTGGCGGTAGCTCCCCGCGAGTCCCGCGAGCCACGCCGCGTCCGCCTCCGGCTTCAAGCGTGAGAGCTGCTTCTCCGCCGCTTCACGCTGGGCGAGGAGCGCGAACTCCAGCTGCTCCCGCGCCACGTCCCTGCCGTCGTAGAGGAGCTCCAGGAGCTTGCGGCGCACGGCGTTGCGGAAGGTGCTGTCCCCCTGGACGTTGGTGAGGAGCACCGCGCCCACGCCGGCCTCGGGGAGGAAGAAGAGGTCCGAGCTGAAGCCGAGCGTGTTTCCCCCGTGCCCGACGACGCGCACGCCGTGGTCGTCTCCCGCGAAGAGACCCAGTCCGTAGCTCACCGTGTCCGAGGCCTTCACGCGGGGCTGACGCCGCTCGAGCAGATTCTCCGCCGTGACGAGCCGCTTGCCCCCGGGAAGCCGGCCCTCCGAGAGCTCGAGCAGGACGTAGCGCGAGAGCTCTCGCACGTTGGACCAGGCCCCACCCGCCGGGCGCACGGGCACGAGCGCCGCCTCCGCGCTGACTGGCACCGGGCTGTACTCACGCGTGAGGCGCTGACCGTGCGGGCTGGCGTGGTTCCCGCGGAGCGCCTTGCCGAAGTCGAAGGTGGTGGCCTTCATCCCGAGCGCGTCGAAGACGAGTGCTCGCATGGCCCGGTCATACGCCTGCTCGAGCGGGAACTCCGGTGCGTACGCATGCGCCGCCATGTAGCCGCCCGCGGACACCATGGGGTTGCTGTACTGGAACGTCTCGCCCACACCCGTGGTGGGGCGCATGCCCCCGAGCTCGGCGATGCGCTGCTCCGCGCTGACGCCCGCGAACTCGAAGAGCATCTCCATGTCCTGCCGCGGCAGTCCGGTGCAGGCGCACACGGTGTCCTTCAGGGTCAGCGCGCTCGTCACCTCCGCGTCCGCGAGCGCGAACGTGGGCAGGAGCCGGGTGACGGGCGTGTCCCAGGCGAGCCTCCCCTGGTCCACCAGCCGCGCCATCATCAGCGTGGTGAGTGACTTGGTGGTGGAGCCGATGAGGAACAGCGTCTCCGTCGTGACGGGCTCTTTGCTTCCCTGCTCCCGCACGCCGAAGCCTCGCGCGTAGACGACGCGCCCGTCCTGCACCACGGCGAGCGCCACACCCGGAATGCCCACCTGCATTCGCGTCTGCTCGACGAATGCGCCCAGCGCCTCGAACCGCTCGGGGGAGAGGCTGCGTGGCGACCTTCCGGCGAAGGACTCCTCGCCGAGCGACGGTGGCTTGAAGCCGAGCACCACCTGGTTCACCTGCGCGCCACGACGGTCCACCGCAGCAGAAGTGCCGTCGAGCAGCGCCACGTAGTTGGTGCCCCCAACCCTGCGCGCCAGGGCGAGCACCCGCCGAGCCTGCTGCGCGCCCGTCTCGTAGCTGACCTGACTCAGCTCGTCCCACCCGTCGCGGGGAGGCGGGCGAAGGGACTGAAGCACCGGCCGTGCGAAGCCGGGCTCAGCCTTCTGCCACGCATCCCGGACCGCAGCCTCGGCGCTGGGCCCGGGGAGCTCGAGCAGGGTGAGGCGAAGCTCGCGTTCAGGGTCCTCGAGGGTGAAGTGGTCCCCGTGCTCGGTCAGGAACCAGCCCGAGGGCACGACGAACGTGGCGCCGGACAGGGTCCTTCGCTGCGTGTCCTCGACGGGCGCCTCACGCTCCGCATCCCCCGGCACCTGCACCGCGGCGCAGGCGGCGAGGAACCAGAGAGGCGCGACGCGAGCGAACCTCGGCGTGGAGCGCATGGCCTCTCATGCGTAGCAGAGGCCTCTCGTTGCCGTCATTGCCGCGGCGCGCCGTGACACACGCACATGACGCCTTCTGGTGTTCACTCGACGTCGATGTCCACGTCGAACTCGTACTCGAAGGCGTCGTCCAGGTCGATGTCCTCGATTTCCGCGCTCTCGAGCTCACGCTGCACGCGCTCGCGAATCTGCTTCACCTGCTCGCGCATCTGCTCGGCCAGCTTGTTCGCCTCGGCGCGGAGCTTCTCCGCCTGGGCGCGCAGGGACTGCTTGGCCTCCTCGAAGCGCTTCCTCTCCGCCTCGACGCGCTCGCGCGCCTGGCTGTCGCGCGCCGAGTTGCGCTGGGCGATGGCCTGCTCCTGCTCCGCCTCCCGCTGGGCCTCCACGCGCTCCCGCTGCGCCTCCCGCTGGGCCTCCTCGCGCTCCCGCTGCGCCTCCTCACGCGCGCGCTGTGCCTCCTCGCGTGCGCGCCGTGCTTCCTCGTGCGCGCGTTCACGCTCCCGCTGCGCCTCCTCACGTGCTCGCTGCGCCTCTTCGCGTGCACGCTGCGCCGCCTCGCGCCCCTCCTGGCGGGCCTGCCGCGCTGCCTCGCGCCCCGCCTCCCGGGCCTGCCGCGCGGCCTCGCGGGACTCCTCGCGGATGCGCTCGCGCTCCTCCTCGGACATGGAGCTCCACGCCTCGCTGGACTCCTTGCGGATGCGCTCGCGCTCCTCCTCGGACATGGACCGCCACTCCTGGGCGGACACCCAGTGCCGGCCGTGCTGATCCTTGTCCTTGTCCTTGTGCTTGTGCTTGTGGTCGTGGTCGTCGGCCTGCACGAGGACCTCGGACATCCCTCCCGGCGTGGAGCGGGCCAGCGCCTCCACGGCACGACGCACTTCCGGGTCACCATCGCGCAGCGAGACGGCGGAGTTGAGGACGGAGGCGCGCGCCTCGACGGAGCCGAGGGACTGCGCCAGCTCGAGTGCGCGAAGGGTGGCCTCCCGCTTGTGGGGCTCGGCCTCCAGGAAGGCCGCCAGCGCGCGCCCCTTCTCCGTCTCGGAGCCCATGCGCCGCGTCACCTCGAGGTAGTCGTTGGCGAGGGGACCGCGCACCAGGTTGCGCTCGTTGATCTCATGCATGCGCGTCAGCACCTTGCGCGCGAGCACGTCGTCGCCAAGGCCCGCGGCCAGCCCGAGCACGGAGCGGCCGGTCTCCACGGAGATGGGCGCCTCGTCCAGCACCTGGCGCAGCGCCTTCGCCCGCGCGGGGGGCGCACGGAGCACCTCGGCGGTCTTCAGCACATCCACCATGAGCGGGCCATACATCACGTCCGTCTCCTTGATGCTGTGGACCATGCCCAGCACCTTGAGGAGGTGGCCGTCGTCCTCGACGCCGCGGGACACGTGGAGCAGCGTTCGGCCGGTGTCCTCCGTGATGGTGCACTCGCGCAGCACCTGCACCAGTAGGCCGCTCCGCCGCGCCGGGTCCCGCACCCGCTCCACGGCCTTGAGGAACGCCTGACGCGTCTCCTCCCGCGGGAGGTCGCTCTCGCGCAGCACGAGCTTCAGCCCGGCGACGAGCTCCTCGTCGGAGCGGGCCTTCTTCAACGCGAGGGCGATGGCGGCCTCGGGGTCACTCCCGCGTCCGAACCGCTCCTGCGGCTCCCCGGTGTCGCGCCCCTGCTCCTCCCCGGACTCCGTTCCGGTGCCGACGGCCACGCCCTGCTCGCGCGCCTTCTTGCGGGCCTCCTCCACCGGGTCCGCCATCCAGCCGCCGCCCTGCGTCTCCTCGTTCCCCGCCTCCTCCTCGCGGGCCTTCGGGCCGGTCTCCTCCAGCGCCTCCGGGCGGTAGTCGGTCTGACGGCGCTCGCTCTCCTCGGCGCTCAGCCGAGGCAGGGTGCGCGAGCGGCGCTGCTCCGCGCGCGGCGTCTCCTGGGCCTGCGCGGGCTGGAGCGCCGCCAGGGGAACGACGAAGGCGAAGGCGACCAGGCCGAGCAACGCGGCCCGCACGCGTCCGAGCGCGGCGCGGCGCCGGGCCGGGTCCAGGATGGCGCGCAGCCGGTCCTCCACCTGCGAGGGCCTGGCCATGGCCAGCGTGGCCGAGTGCGCCAGGTCCCCACGTCCCAGGGTCCGCACCATCTCCAGCAGCTCGCGCGCATAGTCGGACGCGCGGGTCCCTGCGGCGAGCACCTGGTCGTCACACGCGTACTCGCGCAGGGTGCGCATGCGCCGCTCGGCGAGCCACACCAGCGGGTGGAACCAGTAGAAGGCGCAGGCCACCTGCGCGAGCAGCTGCGTGAGCGCGTCCAGCCGCTTCACGTGCGCCAGCTCGTGCAGCAGCACCTGGTCCAGCCGCTCCGTCGTCCAGGTCCTTGCGTCCAGCGGCAGCAGCACCGTCGGGTGCAGCACGCCCCAGGTGAGGGGCAACGTCACCGCGTCCGACTCGAGCAGGCGCACCGGACGCTCGACGCGGAGCCGACGCATCGTGTTCTGGAGGTGCGCGAGGAGCTCCCCGTCCGCGACCGGCTCGGCCTGCGCCCCCAGGTGCCACACGGCCACTCGCGCGAGCACCAGCCGCAGGGACACGAGGACCGCGCCGAGGAGCCATGCGCCCAGCGCCCACGCCCACGGGCCCGCCCCGCGCGAGGGACGCTCCACCGCTACCGGGGCCGCCGGCACCACGGGCGCAGCGTTGACGTGCAAGGCCATGGGCACGAGCTGCTCGCCCACCGCGGGCACGATGACCGCCACCGCGCTCTCGCCGCGCATGTCCCCTCCCACGGGCATCCGCGTGACCGTCAGCACCCCGGTGCGCAGCGGCGCGTGATGCTCCTTCGGCCTCGGCGCCAGCAGCATCGGCGCGTCGTCACGCGTGGGGTGGAACACCGGGCGCGGCTCCGCGGAGGGCAGCACCGCGAGCTCCCACGCGGGCAGCAGCACCCCGAGCAGCGGCAAGCCCAGCGCGCCACACACGCCCAGGCACCAGATGAGGTGACGCGCGGTGGCCGAGGCACGCTTCAGACCGAATGCCACGAGCGCCACCGCCGCGAGCAGCACCGTCACCCGCAGCGACGCGTCCACCAGAAGCCAGCCTGCGACCTCCGAGAGGCCGCGCGCAGAAACGAAGTCGAGCAGCGTGTCCATGGCTCACCTCCCCTCCTTCTTGGCCTTCTCGATGAGCGCGGAGAGCGCATCCAGCTCCTCGCGCGAAAACTTCGACTCCGGCAGCTCCAGGAGCGCGGCGATGGCCTGCCGCGACGAGCCGTCGAAGAACGTCTGCACCACGCTCTTCAGCACGCCCTTGCGCGCCTTCTCCCGGGACACGGTGGGGAGGTAGATGTAGCGCGCACCGTCCTGCTCGTGCGTCAGCTGGCCCTTCTCCTCCATGATGCCCATCAGCGCACGCACCGCGGAGTAGCTGGGCGCGTCCGGCAGGTCCGCCACCACCTCCGCCACCGTGGCCCGGCCGAGCCGGTAGATGACGTCCAAGATCTGCCGCTCGCGTCGACTCAGGTCCGTCGTGGGGTCCTTCGCCATGCCCGTGCCTCCCTCAATCGAGGATGCTAGTTCTTTAGCAGCGTGCTAAAAAACCTGCAAGCACCCCACGGCGGGGGACTGAGTTGGGCAGGTGACACGGCGTGTCCGCTCCTGGGACATCCCCGGAAAAACTGAAGGGGCGGGCCCCGCGTGGAGGCTCGCCCCTTGGTTCACGGTGAAGGAGGCCGGTTGCGGCTGGCCCTCACCTTGTCCCTCTCCCAGGGGGAGAGGGGGTTCCTTCTCAGACGCGCATGGGCATGACCACGGCGGTGAAGCTGCGGTCACCGGGTGCGTGGAGGACGCCGGGGCTGTGCTCGTCCCCCAGCTCGAAGATCACCTCGTCCTGCTCCAGCACGGAGAGGACGTCGATGATGTACTTCGCGTTGAAGCCGATGGCGAAGGCCTCTCCGCGGAACGTCACATCCACGTCGTCCTTCGCCTCGCCCAGGTCCGGGTTGTGGCTCGTGATGCGCAGCTGGTTGTCGGAGAGCCCCACGCGGATGGCATTGCTCTTGTCCGCGCTCAGGAGGGCAATGCGCTTGAGCGCCTCCAGGAAGCGCACCTTCGGCACGCCCACCTGCTTCTCGCCCTCCTTGGGGATGACGCGCTGGTACTCGGGGAACTGCCCGTCGATGAGGCGCATCACCATGGTGAGGCCCGGCTTCTTGAAGAGCGCCGAGTTCTCCGCGAAGCCCAGCTGGCACTCCGCCTCGGGCGCCTCGTCCAGGAGCCGCTTGAGCTCGAAGAGGCCCTTGCGCGGGATGATGACGCCGCTCTTCAGCTTGAACTCGCCCTCCATCTCACGCTCGATGAGCGCGAGGCGGTGGCCGTCGGTGGCCACCATGCGCACCTTGCCGTCCGCGCGGGGCTCGAAGAAGACGCCGTTGAGGATGTAGCGCGTCTCGTCCGAGGAGATGGCGAAGGCCGTCTTCTTGATCATCTCCAGCAGCGTGGCCCCGTTCACGTGGACCAGCGGCGCGCTCTCCTCCTTGGGGAGCTTGGGGTACTCCTCCGGCGCCATGCCCACGATCTTGAAGTGGACCGGGCCGCTGCTGATGTCCACGTAGTTGTTCGCCAGCTTCTTCAGCGTGACGGCGGGCTCGGGCAGGTTCTGGACGATGTCGAAGAGGTACTTCGCCGACACCGTCACCGCGCCCGGCTTGAGCACCTCCGCGGCGTGCTCGCTGACGATGCCGATGTCCAGGTCGAACGCCGTCACCGTCACCCCGGTCTTGCTCGCGTTGAGCAGGACGTTGGCGAGGATGGGCATCGTCGTCTTGCGCTCCACGATGCCAAGGGAGCGATGGAGGGCCTTCTTCAGCTCTTCGACGGCAATCCGGAATTCCATGGAACGCGCTCACCTCGTGCGCATGCGCGGCGGTGGGGATAGGTGCGGGTTTAGACCCTGGCGGGGGGCCAGTCAACGCAACGTCCAGGGTACGCGAGCCCGTGAACTTCCCCCGAAGGGCGCGTGTGTGACTTGACGTCTTGCAGGAAAAGAGGGTGAGAGGGGCCATGCGCGTCCTGGTCGCCTGCCTGCTCGCCCCTGTTCTCCTCGCGTGCCCCCGTGCGCCGTCCGGTCCCCAGGAGCCCGGGATGGGTTCCACTCCCGTGAGTCAGACACCTCCGCCTGCAGACGAGACCGTCCCGCCCGCAGACGAGACCGTCCACCGCTACCGTGTGCTGGACAATGGGACGCGCTGCATCACCTACCCCTGCCCCAGCTACGACGCGGTGCCCCTGGACGGGGGTGAGCCGGAGCAGGTGCACGAGGTGGACCTGTCCGCGCTCGGCCTGAGCGCCGCCGAGAGGGACGCGGCGATGAAGGCCCTGTACACGGGTGGCCTCGTCGTCCGCGCGCGCATCGTCACCAAGCCCAAGGCGGGGCCGGCGGGGGATGCGCGGGTGGTGCAGGTGGTGGCGCTGGAAGGCGTGAAGCGGTGAGCGGCGGCGCTACCAGGCGCTCATGGGCCCGAGGTTGAGGACCTCGCGGAAGCCCGCGCGCTTGAGCAGCTCCGCGGCGGTGGCCGAGCGCCCGCCGGCCGCGCAGTAGACGATGACGGGCGTCTCGCGCGGCCCCACGTCGTCGAGCCGCTGCGAAAGCACCTGGACGGGGATGTTGCGGGCGCCGGGGAGGTGTCCCTGGACGTACTCCTCGGGGGTGCGCACGTCGAGCAGCGTGGCCCCCTGGGCCGCCATCTCGTGCGCCTTGCTTGATGTCTCGCTCTGGGCTGCCATGGTGGCGCGGCAATGAATCCCAGCCGGGCCGTCGTCGCAAGGCTCGAGCGCGCAGCCTCACCGCGACCGCCCGCTCTCCGAGCCAGCCTTTCGAATCCCCTGAGCGCCAGCCCGCGCTCTACCCTCAGCGCACCGCGCCCACTCCGACCGTCGCAGCTTCGGTGAGCACCTCGAGCAGCTCCGGTCCGAAGTACTGACGCTGCGCCTCACCCTCACGCGCCTCCACCAATGCGCGCGTGTCCAGGTAGCCGACGTAGCCGTTGGCCAGCGCCACCACCCCTCCTGCGTGGCTCGCTGACTCGAGCGCGCGAACAGCCCCGGAGGTGGGCTCGCCAGGAAGTGCCACGAGCACCACAGGTCCAAGGCGCAGCGCCGACACCTGGGCCGAGAGTGGGGCCGATGTGCACAGGAGATTGTCACCGGCCTTCGCAAGGGCACGGGGGAGCAGTCGTGAGGCATCCGGCCGCGGAAGCCCCACCTCCACGCGCGCTGTGCGGAGCGCAACAGGGCCCGCGGGCACCGTCGTCACCTGCTCGGCGACCTCCCGGAGAGCGCGGGCAAAGCGCACAGGAGCCTCACCCTCTCCGTCCGGCACGACGGCCGACGCATTTCCCACGGCGCCCTGGAGGAGGAGGCGCACCGGGCCGTCCGCGTCGTCATCGAGCAGCGCGGGGAAGTCTCCGGTGAGCGCAGGTGGCTCACGCCCGGCGAGCGTGGGGTGCGCCGCGACGTGCCAGAGCTCTGCCACGCGCCCACGTGCCCCGGTCAGCACCACGCGTGTGAAGCGGTCGTCGGGCGGCTCGCCACTTCGTGCGCGCACGAGCCCCGCCACGCCCTGGGTCCCGACGGCGAGCTGGACAGGTTGCAGCGCCGCGCGCGCCGCCTGGAGCGCACGAACCGCCGCCTCCACGACCGCCGCGCGCGCCTCCGATCGGAAGCGGCCAAGCGCCGCCACCTGTGCTACCGGACGCGAATCGTAGCCACCAAAGGACGAGTGCGTGTGCGTCGCGAGCACCCACACCTCGCCGAGCGTGGCTCCGATGCGTGAGCGGACCTCGGCCACCACGTCGTCGGGCACGCTGAGCAGGTCCAGCGACACGAGCCCCACCGAATGCGGGGCCACCTCCAGCACCACGGCGCGCGCCTGGAGCGCAGGTTCCGCCGCCGCGCGCTCCTCCAGCGGAGGGAAGTAGCCCGCGAGCGGCAATGGCAGAGACGGCTCGAGCCGCACCCGGGACGCACCCGCGCGCAAGGAGCCCTCCGCACCCGCAGACGTCACGAGCCGCGGTGCGCCCGGTGTGCGCGGAGCACACAGGTCCACCAGCGCGAGCACGAGCCCGCCAGCGACGGCAAGCAGCGAGAGGAGCACGAGTGCTCCACGAAGGACGGAAGAGCGACGCAAACCGGGGGCCTCTGGACGCGCTCAACGGCATCGAGGGTTCACACCACCTGCGCGCGCGAACGCACTCTACCCAGCGATGCCAATGACGCGAGCAGTTCGAGCGGGCTTGCTCACCTGCCCTGCGTGGAAAGCAGTTCGTCGGCCAGCCGCGGCGACACCTTCGCTGACACAGAGGGTGGGCGATGCGCGCAATCTTAGAGTCGATCTCGGCCACGCATCGCCGTCTCTCGCGCCACCTCCATCCTCCACCCCCGGCGAGCGACGGTCGGCCTCCTTCGGGTGCCTGCCGCCCTGCTCAGGCGAGCCCGGAAGGCTGAACGGGCACTCAAAACGTCACACCACGGAGACACCCTCTGCCTAGGCCATTGGCATGAGCACCGACGAACGAGCAGGGTCAAAGCCGATGTGGTCCAAAGCAGCGCCGAGGAGTTCCGCAATGGGGCACATCACTCATACTCGCACTGGGGAGGGCTCGAGCATGAACGAAAGTGCGCTGATTCGCAATGCTGCGGTTGCCGCGATGTTTGCCGCAACTGCTGCAGTCGCCCAAGATCACATTGTAGTCGATCCCGTGGTCACACAAACGACAACCATATCGCTTGGGATTTACAACCACAACCTAGAGACCGGTGGCGACTTTGATCGCTACAACGCATTCGCCCAAATGGTCGTTGACAACGCATCGATCCGGCCCGCGGACTTGTTGCTGCTAAACGAGATGTTCTCAGAGCCATTCAACTGGTGGTTCAAGAAAGTACACGCTACGCAACTTTGCCTGACCTGCGATGTTCATGGACATGTGCCGTCTGGCGAATGCATTGCCCATCGTCTTTCGCACTTTTCGCCGACGGTGTTTCCCAACTTGTCCGTGTCGGCGCAGGGGGAGATTGCAATCCTCGCCCCAACGCCGAAACTTCAGCACGTGAGCGGGTCGCATGTGGAATGTTGGATTGAGAACGAGTGGGACCCCACAAGCGCCGTTAGAATTGCTTCAGGCGAGCGCTTTCGAATCGTCGGCACGAGCCAAACTCTTCCAGTGTGGAGCGTCCACCTCAACACGAATGGCCCTCACGACAACTACCTAACCGATCTTCGCAACTGAATTCGAAACGAATATCGCCAAGGCGACCTGACTCCGATTGTGGCGGGTGACTTTAATATCGGGAAGTCCGATCCCGCCGTATCTTCGGCGTTCTCTGACTTCGAACCCCAGAACACGGACGAGAGGGTTGAGATGTTCTTTATCGGAAAGTCCTCAGCCTTCGCGGGGGCAAAGCGAGTTATTGCACGTTCGTACAGTGTCGTCACGGAAGGTGCGAGTTACCAAGGGACCCATATTAGCGACCACCCTGCGACCCACCTCAGAGTTGAATTGACCTTGGTACCGCCCCCCCTCCAGACCCGTGGGAGTGCCCGAACGGGCAGACTTGCTGCGAGCCAGGTGTAGACCAATGTGCGCTGTGCGTCTCCTCCTCACAATCCTGTCCATAGTGGTGCGAAAAGTGCCCGTTTCGCGTTCTAGTGACAGACGTTCTTTAGCCTGCCGGCAGTGCATGCGAGCCTGAACGACGTCCCAGCGAACGAGTCGCGAGCGCCTCGAGCTCAAGGCTCAAGGGGCCTCAGCACGGGGACTGGCGAACCGCGTACCCTGCGGGTAGGAGCCGGGCCCGCCGTCCTGCAGCTGCTCGGCGGCCTGCAGCGGCGTCTCGTAGAGGAACGCCTGCTTGGCGAAGGCCTCGAACGCTGCTGCACACGCCATGATGAAGCCGCTAGTGCCGTGGCGCCACGCCCCTCCCCGCACGTACATCTTGAGGAAGCGCGCCAGCGTGCTGCCGAAGAGCTTCAGCCCGTTCGTCCTGCGGCCAACTGCCCTCTCCTGGGTGGCGACGATGAGGCTCCGGTTGATGCTCTTGCGCAGCGCGGTGGCCAGGTTGGGCAGCGGCGCGTGCTCCATGTGCGCCCCGCTCAGCACCTCCATCCGCAGACCCGTCATGTCCAGCGGCGAGTGCGGGTTGTCGGTCTGGACCCAGCGGCACCTGTCCGTGCGTACCAGCCGCGGGTACTTGCTCCAGCTCGCACCCACGAGTGAGGGCGGATAGGGCGTGCGCCACCAGATGTAGAAGCCGTCCGGCGCGTCCGGGCGGCGGATGGCCTGGCGGATGGCCGCGGCGAACGCGGGACTCACGTACTCATCCGCGTCCATGGTGAGGACCCAGCGTCCACGCGCGAGCGACTTGCCGTACTCGCGCTGGGCCGCGAAGGTGGTGTGCTTGTGCTGCACGGCCCGCACGTCGCCGCGGGACTGGAGGTACTCCCATGTGCCGTCGGTGGACACGTCGTCCACCACCACCACCTCGTCGCAGGCTGCCACCAAAGCATCCAGACACCGGGCAATGGTCTTCCGCTCGTTGAAGACCATCACCACAGCGCTCAGCTCCACATGACCCGCGTCGCCGGAACGTTCCATGTCCTGCCTTCTACGTTCTCCCATCCGGAGAGGGAAGCCGGGTCGACGCGGCCAGCATCGCGCGCGAGGAGCGGGAAGCGCGGGCCTGCCCGTCTGCCCTGCTTGGGTGCGGACCCAGGTCGTCGAACACCCCGCGAGCCGCTGTCACGTTTTGAGCCGGCCGGTGGCTGCGGTAGACCCCCTCACCGCATGAGCAATCTCCCCCCACCCCACGCCCATGTCCGTACCGACAGCGTGCTCACCCAACGGTGGCTCGCCGTGATGGTGGCGCTGTGGGGAGCGGGAGTCCTCACCATGGAGGCACTCTCCTCGGTGGGGATGGTCGGCTGCGCGCTGGCGCTCGGAGTGGAGGCGATCCGCCGCCGCCAACCGGGAGCGATGGCGCGGGCGCTGCGCCGCTGGTGGATGCTGTGGCCCTTCCTCGCCTGGGCCCTGGTCGCGCCGATGCTCGCCGGACACCTGCCCCGCGGCTCCGGAGTGGCGCGCTTGATGGACTGGGCGTCGGTACCGGTGGCGGCTGCCGCCCTGGCGCGCCTGACGCCCGAGTCCCGCGCGCGCGCGGCCTGGACGTGGGCGACGCTGTTGCTCTTGTCCTGCCTCGCTGCGGGCCTGCAGCACTTCGGCGCGTGGCCTTCTCCGGAGCAGCTCGAGCCGCTCGCCTGGACGCGCCTGAGGTTCCACCGCATGACGGAACCGGTGCCGGGGGCCGAGGGCCGCTTCATGGGCGTTGGGCTCGTGTTCCACAGGCTGAAGTTCGCTCACGTGGGGGCGATTGCCGTGGTGTGGGCGCTCGCCTATGGGCTCAGGCACCGCGGGCGCTCTGGCTGGGTGGCGCTCGGGGTAGGCATTCTGGGCGCAGTCTCGGTGCTGGCGTTCCCCTTCGCGCGCGCCGCGAGCGCTGCACTCGTGCTCACGACCGCGCTGCTCGTCGGCCTCGCCCTCCCACGCAGACTCGCGCTTGCGCTCGGCACGGGTGTCCTGGTGGCGGGAGCCCTCGCGGTGGCGTTCTACACGCCGCTGCGCGAGCGCTTCCTCACTAGCGCCACCTCCGAAGGGAACGGAGACCGGAACGCGCTGCTTGCCACGGGCTTGCGGGCCGTGCGCGGGCACCCCGTGGCCGGAGTGGGGCCCGGGCGCTTCAATCCGGGTCTCTTCGCCACCGCGGACACGCCCCAACACGTGCGTGAGCACGGGGGCAAGGCCCACAACCAGCTCGTCACGATGGCGGCGGAGACGGGCGTCGTCGGAGCGGTCCTCTTCCTCCTGCTGCTCGCGGGCCTGGCTCGCAAGCTCGAGCCCTCTCGCTGGGAAGGCGCCGCGGGGCTGGGCTCCCTGACTCTCTTCGCGCTCCTCTCGCTCGTGCACGACCCGCTCTTCCACGCCCAGTTCTCGATGGCCCTCGCGCTGGCGCTCGGCGCGGCGTTCACGCGCGACGAGGGCGACGCGGCCGGGGAAGCTGAGTCGTCCGACGAGTCCTCGTCAGTGAGCGACGCATCAGCGCCGGAACGGCGAGCGTCCTGACCGGCTCGTCGGGCGAACGCATGTAGGTCGAAACGGCACATCCACTCGCTCGCGCGCGTGCTCGTGTCCACCCCGAGGGTCTCCGCCGACTCGGCGCGTCCGTCACCAGGCAGGGAGGCGCGGGGACCTGTGGGCCTGGTTGCGGTCCCGGTCGTGACAACGCCACCATCGCCCGGCCCGCGATGACGCCCTTCACTTTCACCGCCCTGCTCTTCGGCCTCTCCCTCGGGGCCGGTGCCCTCGGCGCGGTGCTGGGCATCGGCGGCGGCCTGCTCCTGGTGCCGCTGCTCACCCTCGGATTCGGGGTGGACATCCGCTTCGCAGTGGGCGCCTCCATCGTCTCCGTCATCGCGACCTCCAGCGGCGCGGCGGCGGCCTACGTGCGTGACAGGCTCGCCAACCTGCGCGTGGCCATGTTCCTCGAGGTGGGCACCGCCGCGGGGGCGTTGACCGGCGCCCTCCTCGCCACGTCGCTGCACGGGCGCTGGCTCTTCCTCCTCTTCGGCGCGGTGCTGGCCTGGTCCGCGCTGGCCATGCTGCGCAGGCTGGGCGGAGGCGTCGAGGAGCCCCCTGCTCCGGACGCGCTGGCCGACCGGCTCGGTCTCCACGGCAGCTACTACGACGTCGCCGAGCAATGCGAGGTCCCCTACCGCGTGACGGGCACGCGCGCGGGCCTCGCCCTCATGTACGTGGCGGGAACCGTGAGCGGCATGCTCGGCATCGGCGCGGGGGCCCTCAAGGTGCCCGCCCTGGACCTCGCGATGCGGCTGCCCGTGAAGGTGTCCACGGCCACCAGCAACTTCATGATTGGCGTGACGGCCGCGGCGAGCGCGGGCGTCTACTTCGCGCGCGGTGACATCAACCCCTTCATCGCGGGCCCCGTGTGCGCGGGGGCGACGGTGGGCGCCATGGCCGGGACGCGCCTGTTGGGACGGCTGCACAGCCGCACCGTGCGCGCTCTCTTCGTGGGCGTCCTGCTGTGGGTCGCCATCCAGATGCTGCGGAAGGGGTGGTGAGCGTGGAGCGCTCGGAAGAAGCCGCGCAGGCCCGGGACACCTCGGGGCCACTGGCGCCCGGAGGGGTGGAGCTGCTCATCAGCACGCTCCTGCGCAGCGGCGTGGTGCTCAGCGTGGCGCTCATCGGGGTGGGAGTGACGCTCTCCTTCTTCCACAACCCGGAGCGGCTCACCTCCCGCGTGGACCTGACACCGCTCCTCTCCCCCGAGCATGGCCCGTCCAGCCTGGAGGCCGTGCTCGTCCTGGCGCGCGAGGTGCGCGGGCAGGCCTTCGTCATGATGGGCCTGCTCGTGATGATGGCCGTGCCCGTCCTGCGCGTCCTCATCGCGTTCTTCAGCTTCCGTCAGCAGCGGGACCGCGCCTTCGTCCGGATGACGTCCGTGGTGCTCACCCTGCTCGCGCTCTCGATCCTTCTCGGCAGGGCCACGGATTAGGGGCCGTGATGGGCCGTGGACGCCTCGGGCCGTGGGGCTCGACATTGAGATTGATTTGCAATATCACGCCGCCGTCTCCGGCCTGCTGCCGGTGGAGGCGGCCGTCACGTGAGGACAGGACGCGGTGAGTGGAGGAGCACGGTGGCGAGGTGGAGGGCTTGGGGCATGGTGGTTGCGGTGGGTGTGTCCTCGAGTGCTCGCGCTGAGGGGGGCACGGGGGAGAGTACGGTGTCCTCCAACCCCCTCACCCCGTCCCTCTCCCAGGGGGAGAGGGGAGAGTTGGCGGAGGGTCCCCGGACCGTCGTGACCGGCACGCGCACCGAGCGCCTCTCCACGGAGACGCCCGTGCCCACCGAGGTCCTCACCCGCCGCGACATCGAGCGCTCCGGTGCGCGCGACCTCGCCGAGCTGCTGCAGGCCCACCCCGGCGTGCAGCTGAGCCGCTCCTTCCGCGGCACCGGCGTGTCGCTGCAGGGGCTGGACCCCAAGGGCGTGGCGGTGCTCGTGGACGGCCAGCGCGTGACGGGGCGCGTGGGCGGAGTGGTGGACCTCTCGCGCTACACCCTGCGCGACGTGGAGCGCGTGGAGGTGGTGAAGGGCCCGGCCGCCGCGCTCTACGGCTCGGACGCCATGGGCGGCGTCATCAACCTCATCACCCGGCGCGGCGGCAAGCCCCGCGAGGTAGCCCTCACCGCCTCCTACGGCATGCGAAGCGAGCTGGACGTGCGCGGCCACGCGGGGCTCAACGAGGGGCCCTGGCAGCTGCGTCTCGGCGGCGGCAGGCGGAGCGCGCTCGGCTACGACCGCGACCTCTCCGACGTGGCCCTCACGGGCAGCGCCCACTCCGGCTTCGACGTGAGCGGCGGCGCCTCTTATGCCCCCGAGGACGGGCCCCGCCTGCACACGGAGGTGGACTACCTGTGGCGCGACACCACGGGCGTGGACGCACTGCCCACCGGCGCCGTCTTCGACCGGCGCGGACGCACCGAGCTCTTCAACGCCGCGCTCGGAGGACGCTGGCGCCTCGGCGAGGACAGCGGCCTCACCTTCAGCCTGCGCCACTCGCTCTGGCGCGACCAGCTGCAGCAGGACCAGCGGGCCTCGCTCGAGTCGGACCGCTACGAGCTCTCGCGCGAGCAGCTCTGGGAGGCGAGCGCCGCCGCGGACGTCCCGCTTCACGGCGGGCACCTGCTGACCGCAGGGCTCGAGCAGTCCCTCTTCCGGCTGCGCGCGGACCGGCTGGAGGGCGGACGCGGTGAGCGGTGGCGCACGGGCCTCTTCGTCCAGGACGAGTGGCACGTCCTGCAGGCGCCGCGGCTGGTGCTGCTGCCCGGTGTGCGCCTCGACGCGGACTCGCAGTTCGGCCTCACGCCCTCGCCGCGACTCGCCGCCCAGCTCGCACTGACGGACGCGCTCAACGTCCGCCTGGCGTACGGCTGGGGCTTCCGCGCCCCCTCCTTCCAGGAGCTGCTGCTGCGCTTCGAGAACCCCGCGGTCGGCTACGTCGTGCAGGGCAACGCCTCCCTCCGCCCCGAGCGCTCCCAGGGAGCGACACTGGCGGTGGACTGGGCCCCGCGGGACGGCGTGCAACTGGCGCTCTCGCTCTTCGACAACGAGGTGAAGGGCCTCATCTCAGTGGCCACCCTCGCCGAGGCCACCGCGGACAGCCCCACGCGCTTCGGCTACGGCAACGTGGACCGGGCACGCATGCGGGGTGGTGAGGCCACGGCGCGCGTCCGCCTCTGGGAGGGTCTCTGGCTGGATACGGGCTACGGACTCACGGACGCGCGGGATGTCGGGACGGGAGAGCTCCTCGACGGTCGCGCCGTTCACCGGGCCACCGCGCAGCTGTCCGGGCGCGTGCGACCGCTCGGGCTCGAGGTGTCCGCGCGTGGTGCGTGGACCGGGCCTCGCCGCTTCGCCTCCTCGCTGGATGCGGTAGGCGTGCCCAGTGCGGGAGAACCGACGTGGGCATCCCCCACCACCGAGCTCCAGCTCCGCGTCGGGCACCGCTTCCTCGAGCGCTTCACCGTCTTCGCGGGCGTGAACAACGTGCTCGACGCCGGCGACGACCTCTACGTCCCCCTCCCGCCGCGCCAGGTGTACGGCGGCCTCACCGCGGAGCTGTGATGCGCGCTCCCCTCTTCCACACGGGCGCCCTCGCCCTGCTGCTCGCCGCCTGCGCCCCGGACCTGCGCGACGACTTCCCCTTCGACGGCGAGCGGCCCTCCGGTCCGCGCGTGAGCCACGAGGAGCTGGGTGACGGTTCGTCCCTCACGCACGTGGACGCGAGCGACAAGGGGGCGTGGGTGTACCTGGACCTGGACACCCGCGCCGAGCTGGACACCCCCACGGCGCTGACGACCCAGGCGTGGGACGTGGCCTTCCAGCGCTTCGAGCTCATCACCAATGGCGGCGTGAGCGGCCCCGGCACGGTGGAGGTGGCGGCGCTGCCGGAGCAGGACTTCGACGCGCTCGTGCGCGCGCCCGCGGACGGCTTCGTGGCGGACGTGGCCAATGGCGCGGACGCGGTGTCGGCGTTCCTCGCGGGAGATGGTTGGTATGCCTACGACCTGCTGAAGCACAAGCTCACGCCGCGCGACGTCGTGTACGTGGTGCACACCACGGAGGGGCGCTACTTCAAGGTGCAGCTGCTCGGCTACTACGACGCCGCCGGCAGCGGGGGCCACCTGTCGTTCCACTGGGGCCCGGTGGAG
>JAKEEX010000549.1 GCA_022616315.1 Myxococcaceae bacterium | reverse complement strand
TTCTCGCGCGAGTGGCGGCAGCGCGGAGGCCATGCGCGCGGAGCTGGTCCGGCTGGCGGGGCGAGAATCCCTCGTGACGCTTCCGCCCGATGAGGCGCTGTGGCTCCGCGCGGTCGCGGCCGTGCTGACGGTGGCATCGGCGCTGGTGCTGTGGGCACTCGTTGCTTCGCTGACGCCGCGGGTGGTGGCGCCGAACGAGCTGCATCCTCTCACCATGCACGCGGGTGCTCGGCTGGCGGACGGACGCGTGGTGGTGCGCGCACACTTCGACACGGCGGCCGTGCTCGGAGCCACCGCGGGGCTGGGTGTGGCGTTTGCCGTGTACGGGCTGCTGCGCCGACACTGGCGCCGCGAGGGGCTCGAGGTGGACGCACCTGACGTCCCCGCGCGTGAGGCGCGGCACGTGGTGTGGCTCGGGGCCACGGGCGTCGGCCTCTTCTCGGTGCGACTGGCGGTGGAGGGGTTGTTCGGTGCGGAGACTCCTTTCTTCATGCCCCTGTTGGGCGGGGCGCTCGAGCTGGCGACTCTCTACGTCCTGTGTCTTGCGCTCCTGGAGCTGCAGCGGCGCCGCCGGCCCCTTCGGCGCGAGCCGGCGTTGTGGCTCGGCGCACTCCTGATGGTGCTGCCTCCCGCCGTGGAGCTCGCCCGCTTCCTTCGGGCCTGGCGCCCCTGAAGCCACCTCCCGCAACCACGACCGAGCGTTCCGGTACTCCCCGGCAAGTGGAGGGAAACGGAATGCAGACACACGGCAGGCGCATCATCCTGGCGGGCGGAAGTGGCTTCCTCGGAGGCAGTCTCGCGAAGGCGCTGAGGGCGCGCGGAGACGTGCCGATCATCCTCACGAGGACGCCCCGGAAGGGACAACCCGACGAGGTCGCGTGGGATGGGCGCACGGTGGGGGATTGGGCGTCGCAGCTCGAGGGCGCGTCCGCGGTGGTGAGCCTCGCCGGACGCAGCGTGGACTGCCGCTACACGCCTGAGCACCGCGCAGAAATCATCGCCTCGCGCGTGGAGTCGGTGCGCGCGCTCGGCGAGGCACTGGCGCGATGTTCCAGTCCACCGGCGGTCTTCGTGCAGGCTGCCTCGCTCGCGTTCTATGGCGACGGTGGCGAGCGCGTCCTGGATGAGACCGCACCTCCGGGGGAGGGCTTCTCTGCGGACGTATGTCGACGATGGGAGGCGGCGTACGCGGCGGTCGAAGCGCGCGGAATGCGCAAGGTGTTGCTGCGCATCGGCTTCGTTCTTGGCGAGAGTGGGGGCGCGCTCGGCAAGCTGACGACGCTGACGCGCGTCTTCCTCGGCGGAAGCGTGGGCAGCGGCAGGCAATTCATCAGCTGGCTCCACCAGGAGGACATGGACCGTATCTTCCTGCGTGCACTGGAGGAGTCGGAGATGCAGGGTGTCTACAACGCCACTTCGCCCGAGCCCGTGACCAATGCCCGGTTCATGTCTGCGCTGCGCCGGGTGGAGGGCCGCCCGTGGAGCCCCCCGACGCCTGTGTGGGCGGTGAGGGTCGGTGCCCGGGTGCTCGGGACCGAGGCGGAGCTCGCGCTCGTCAGCCGCCGGTGCGTGCCAGGGCGCTTGCTCGCGGAGGGGTTCCGGTTCATGTGGCCGAGCGTGGAAGAGGCGCTCGCCGACGTGCGGACACGATACCATCCACCCGCATCCAAGGGGGACGCATGGCCAGGGACTCGCGCAGGCTGCAGTGCTGCATCGCCGGGGGTGGGCCCGCGGGGATGATGCTGGGGTTGCTGCTCGCGCGGGCCGGCGTCGAAGTGCTCGTCCTCGAGAAGCACGCGGACTTCCTCCGTGACTTCCGCGGCGACACGCTGCACCCATCGTCCCTGGAGGTCCTCCACGAGCTCGGTCTGCTCGAGGAGTTCCTCGAGCTCGCGCATCAGAAGGCCTTCCAGATGCGTGTGCGGTTCGAAGGCCAGGAGGTGGTGGTGGCGGACTTCGGGCGCCTTCCCACACGGTGCAAGTACATCGCCTTCATCCCGCAGTGGGACTTCCTGAACTTCCTCGCCGCGAAGGCAGCCGCGTATCCGAACTTCGCGCTCCGGATGCGCACCGAGGTCACGGGTCTGCTCGAAGAGGGGGACCGCGTCGTGGGTGTGCGGGCCCGCGGCGAGGAAGGGGAGCTGGAGCTGCGCGCAGACCTGGTGGTGGCTGCGGACGGCCGCCAGTCGGTGCTCCGCGAGCGTGCAGGGCTTTCTGTCGAAGAGCTCGGCGCGCCCATGGACGTCCTGTGGTTCCGGCTGCCCCGCAGGCCTGGCGACCCTGTGGGACCCATGGCCGAATTCTTCCCTGGCCGCATCCTCGTGATGCTCAACCGCACCACGTACTGGCAGTGCGGGTTTCTCATCCGGAAGGGGAGCCTCGAGGAGGTAAAGGCACGCGGCCTGGAGGCCTTTCGCGCGGAGCTCGCCCGGGCCGTTCCGCTCATCACCGACAGATTGGACGACCTCCGAAGCTGGGAGGACGTGAGGCTGCTCACCGTTCGCGTCGATCGTCTCACTCAGTGGTACCGGGCCGGGCTCCTCTGCATCGGCGACGCCGCCCATGCAATGTCGCCCGTGGGTGGAATCGGCATCAACCTGGCCATCCAGGACGCGGTGGCAGCCGCCAATCTCCTCGCTGAGCCGCTGCGCAGCGGCACCCTGACGACCGAGCACCTGCGTCAGGTGCAAGCGAGGCGCGATCGGCCCACACGGATGACCCAGCGCGTACAGGTGTTTTTCCAGAACCGGGTGCTCGGTCCGGTCCTCGGCGGTCAGATCAGTCCGCGTCTCCCACGGGTGCTGCGGATGATGGCCCGTCTCCCGTTCCTTCGCCGTGCTCCTGCCCGCTTCGTCGGAATGGGTTTCCGCCCTGAGCACGTGCACACGCCTGCGGTGACCGCTCGATCGTCGGAGCTCGCGTCCACCGCCTCGCCAACGAGCAGCTGATGGTCCGTCCCTGCTTCATGAGGGGCCGGGTTCGTCGTCTGGCTGCAGGATGAACAGGCTCTCAGTCCTGGCACCAGAACGACGTCGCGACGACCCGCCCATCGCGCGCCCAGATGATGCAGCTGCCTCCACTGGACCCTGGGTCCAGGCTCGGATTACACGGACCGAGAAACTCGCCGCCCAGCCGACGCGGCTCCGCCCGGAGCGCTGGGTCGGAGCAGTCGACCTGGCAGTCGCCGCATGAGGCCTCGCCCCAGTCGCAGCGGTTGCAGCACCTCAGCTGGCCTACCGGGCCTTGGAGCGCGTCCCCGTAATACCATACGAGGGTCATATCAGTGGTGGGGAGCGTGTCGGCTGGTGTCCCGAGCTCGATGGCCGCACACGCTTCCTGCGAACGCTCGTATTCAACCGGGGCACAGGCCCCCAGGCACGACACCGCCACCATCATCAACAGTCCTCGCATGCCACCCCCAGATGTACGCGGCGGGCCGCAAGCGACTGGGCCTCCGTCACTTCTACACTCGCTTGGACGGGGGAGGCGATGAGGTCGATGCCATTGTCGCGCTCCAGCGACGCGACCTCGAGACCTACCTTGTCGGGCCTGCGCGTCCACCCTGCCAGCACCGCCGTGCGCTAAGTGGGGGTCAGGTTCAGTGTCGCCACTGGGTCAGCTTTCCCTGTCGCTTGACATCATGAGCGACCAGATTCGTCGACTCGCTGCAATATGGTGTCACTCGTGACGGCCGGGACGAGCATTGAGGCGAAGGTAGCGGCATCGGCCCGTGCATGGCGCGGGGCCTCTAGCAGCGACGACGCCGCCGTGCGCGCGGCCGCGGAGAGGGAACTCGCCGACCAACTGGAGCTTTGGATTGCCAGCTTATTGGCGACCGATGAGAACTGGCCGCTTGGCGGCCGCTGGTTCGACGGTCTCATTTTGCTCGAGTGCAGCGCATCGGAGGGTGAACGGTTCGACATGCGCGGCTACATCTACCGAATCGACACTCAGGAGCAGTACCCGTTCAGGACAATGATTCAGCTGTCCACCGACGGTCTTGCGGGCTTCGATGTTCGCTTTGGGGACGGCACGCCCGCCACCAAGCCCCGTCGACGCAACCCGCAGGATTGGGTGCGATTGCGGTTCGAGCCGGATTGGGGCTTCCAGTTCGTCAGGAGTAACTGAACCGTGCTGCGTCCAATCGAAGCCCTACTCCGCGGGGACGATCCAGCGTGGCCGCTCGTGCTCGAGTGGGCGCGCAGTGCAAGGAACCGGGTGGAGATCCTGCCCGTGGATCGCCAGGCCGGCGAAGCGACGCTGGTCGCTCTCCAGGTGACGACACGCTCTCCAATGGGCGCAGTCGCGCTGGAGTCCGGAGGTCTGCTCGTCGACCATGGTTGGCTCCGCATCCTGGGGAGCGGACACGTGCGGTTGTCCGACGACCTCGCGACCTGGAACGGTCTGCGTGGGGAGGGTGTAAGGCCCGTCACCGCTCCGGGGGCGCTCGTCGTTGCGTACGATGTGCTGGGTGGCTTCTTCGCCATCAACGGTGGCGCGCTGCCAGGACCGGTACCCCATGTCTTCTACCTCGCGCCGGACACCCTGAAATGGGAGGACCTGGGTCGTGGCTACTCCGACTTCCTGCGCTTCGCGTTCGATGCCGATCTGGCGAGGTTCTACGAAGGGCAGCGATGGCCAGGATGGGAGATGGACGTCGCGACCCTCAATGGAGGACAGCTCTTTTCCTTCTATCCCCCGCTCTTTACGAAGGAGGGGGCGGTAGGCACGAGTGCGCGCAAACCAGTGCCTGCGCGCGAAAGCTGGGGAGTTGCCCTCGAGTTGGCTCGGCAGGTTTGATGGCCTCAGGGGGCGAAGTCAGGTCGAGACGTGTGTCATCGTCAGTCCCATCTGAGGCCTCCTCGATGCGCGTCATCTTCCACTCCGATGGTCCCACCCTCTTGCGGCGCGCCGGCGCATGGCTGCAGGAGGCCGAGGCCGAGAACTGCTACCTGCTCGGGACATGCGGCTCGCCAACGAGTGGCGCGTCCGGGCCCGACCGCCTCTTCCTCACGCTAGAGGATGGTGACGCCCTAGTCGGTGCCGCCATGTGGGCGCCGCCCGGGCCCCTGGTCGTGACACAGCTTCAAGAGGCCGCGGGGCCTGCGCTCGTGGAGGCCCTTCGCGCGCGTGGGGCCGCCCTGACACACGTTTCGGGGCCGGTAGAGGCCGTGGAGCGCTTCGCTGCGCTCTGGGAAGCCGCGAGCGGCTCACGCGCGGTGGTGGCGATGCGGCAAGGTCTCTTCCAGCTCGCACGCGTCCGGCCACCGCGGCCAGCCGAAGGGCACTTGCGGAGCGGAGGGGAAGGAGATTTGCCCCTGCTCGCCGACTGGGCGGAGGCCTTCGCCATCGATGCCGGACTGCCAGCCGCACAGCACGCCAGCATCCGTCGGGCTTCAGCCCAGTGGGTGAAAGACCGCTCGGTCGCCCTCTGGGAGGCGAACGACAAGCCTGTCTCCATGGCCGTGGCACTGGGCCCCACACCGCGCGGCATCCGGGTGGGCTTCGTGTACACGCCGCCGGCGTTCCGAAATCGCGGTTTCGCGTCTGCCTGCGTGGCGGAGCTCAGTCAGCAATTGCTCGATGCAGGGCGGCGCTTCTGCTTCCTCTTCACGGACCTCGCCAACCCCACCTCCAATCGCATCTACCAGGCAATCGGCTACGAGTGGGTCGGCGAATCACGTCTCGTCCGCTTCGAACCGCGTACCTCGTAGGCGACAATGGAGGCCCACACGCCCAGTCCCATGGGCTTCCTGCGTGAGGTGCTCGGTCGCCCCGAGAACGAGCGCGCCTTCTGCGTGCTGCCGGTGGGCTACCCCGCCGAGGGTGCACGCGTGCCGGACATCACGAGGAAGTCGGTCGAGCCGGTGCTCGTGCGGCGTTGAAGAGACTTCGGGTACGCTGCACCGGGTGAGGGTGGCACTGCTGACGGTGTTGGCGCTGGTGGGCTTTGCGGCCAACTCGCTGCTGTGCAGGGCTGCGCTGGCAGGCGGGGAGGGGCGGGCCATCGACGCGGCCAGCTTCACCGGCGTGCGCCTGGCCGCGGGTGCCGTGGTGCTCTGGCTCCTGGTGCGGGCGCGCGGGCGGGGCGGGCCTTCGGGTCGCTGGGCTTCCGCGCTGGCTCTCTTCGCCTATGCAGCGGGCTTCAGTCTCGCTTACGTGCAGCTGCCCGCGGGGGTCGGCGCGTTGCTCCTCTTCGGCTGCGTTCAGGCCACCATGATCGCTGCGGGTCTCCTCCGCGGAGAGCGGCCCCGGGCGCTGGAGTGGACGGGGCTCGTGGTGGCGCTCGTCGGGCTCGTGGCGCTCACTGCGCCCGGCGCCAGCGCTCCTGCCCCGGTGGGCGCGACGCTGATGGCGGGGGCGGGGGTGGCGTGGGGCATCTACAGCCTGCGCGGGCGCGGCAGCAGCGACCCACTCGGAGCCACCGCAGGTAATTTCCTACTCGCCGCACCCCTCGTGCTCCCGCTTCTGCTGCTGGGCAAGGGCGCCCTGCACATGGACACGCGTGGCGTGCTGCTGGCCGCCGCCTCGGGGGCGCTCGCATCGGGCCTGGGCTACAGCCTCTGGTATGCGGCGCTCCGCGCGCTCACCACCACGCGCGCGGCGGTGGTGCAGCTGTGCGTGCCGGTCCTCGCTGCGGTCGGAGGTGTGCTCCTGCTCGGCGAGGCGCTCACCGCCCGCCTGGTGTGGGCGGGCGGGGCAGTGCTCGCCGGGGTGGGACTGGCAACGCTGGGGCGGGCACGAGCACAACCTCCCCAAGCGCCACCGCGCGCCCGTTGACGAGCGCCTCGACGCGATGCACGCCCGGGTGGTGCGTGCGGGTCGTCATCTCGCGGAAGGCCACACGCTTCTGCACACGGACTCGCTCGCCGGGCGCGAGCTCGAGCGGACGCACCTTGAACACCTTCGGCCGCGCGTCGCCGCGTGCCTTGACGAAGTGGACCGCCAGGTCCAGCACCACCCGCTGCCTGCGCGTGGTGGGGTTGTGGGCCTCCAGCGTGACGTCGAGCGTGCCGCCAATGCGCACCCGCCTCGCCGACAGGTGTCCCTGCACCTCCACACCGCTACCGCCACGGAAGCCCAGTACGGCGAGCGCTCCCGGGTGGCCCCGCTTCACCAGCGTGCGCAGGCCGTGGCCCACGAGCCACGCGCGTCCCTCCGGCGCCCCCTCGCTCCAGCGCGCGCAGACCTCCACCACGCGCTCCGGATGGTCCTTGCTGATGTCGTTGAGGTTGTTGGCCACCGAGCGCTGCACGTAGCGCTCCGGGTCGTCCTTCAGCCGCTCGAGCAGGCCGAGCACCGGCGTGGGGTCCTCCTGGAAGGCACGCAGCCGCAACGCCCACGGCAGCCGGGGCCGCGTTCCCTCGGAGACGAGCCGTCGCACGTGGAAGCTCGGGTCCTCCACCCATGCCTGGAGTCGCCGCAGGGTCCGCTCGGGGTGACGCACGAGGAACGCGCGGATGGAGAACTCGGCGGAGAAGCGCTGGGTGAGCGCGTGCTGGGCGCGCATGGATGCTCCGAAGTGCTCCAGTCCGTACTCTGCGACGAGCACCGTGTGTGGCAGGTAGCGAAAGGGCGCCATGCCGTTGCCCTCGCCTCCCGGGAGCACGGGACCCAGCGAGCGCACGAGGAGGTCCACCGTCTCCTCGTAGTCCTCCGGCAGCGCGCGGCGCAGGGCGTGTGCAAAGTGGCGCCCCCGGTCCAGCAGCTCGAGCTCCTCGAGCCCCTGCGAGGCTTCCGCCACGAAGGCGCGCCCCGGGAAGCGAGGCCACACGGCGGACAGCTCGTCCGCAATGCGCTGCGCACACACCTCGTCGAAGAAGTGCTTCAGCTGCTCCGCCATCCCGGCCTCGTCCCCCGGCTCAGTGCGTGGCGCTCAGCAGCCAGCGGTTGATGGGCGCCAGCGCTGCGAAGTGCTTCTCGCAGGAGTCCACGAATCGCTCGCTCCGGGCCTCGGGGGGAATCCGTCCCTCGAGGCCCGCCCACAGGCCCTCGTGGAGAAGGAGCCCGGCGCGCTCGTGCCGAGCGTCGAACCCGCGCGGCACCGTCTTGCGGGTGGCGCCTCCGATTTCATAGGGGCCGCTGCCCTTCACCTCGTCCACCAGTGCCGCCAGTGCCCGACCCTTCCTGGAGTCCAGGACTGCCTCCCTGTACGCGGCCAGCGCCTCCTTGCCGAACTGGTGCATCCCCGCGCCGAGCGTCAGCGTGTCCGCGGACATGCGGAAGAAGAACCCCGGCGCGTCCCAGCCGCGGTGCTCGCCCTCCCAGAACCAGAGGTCCAGGTGCGTCTTGTACGGACGCTTGTCCTTGGAGAAGCGCACGTCCCGGTTGATGCGGAAGATGGAGCCGTTCACCTTCGGCTCGAAGTGGATGGATTTCGAGAGCTTCTTCAGCCGGGGACCCAGCGCTGTCACGAAGGCCTTGGCCGGCTCGACGTAGAACTGCTCGTAGTCCTCGCGGTGGTCCTCGAACCACTCCCGGGTGTTGTGCTGCGCTATGCCGCGCAGGAACTTGAAGGTTCCCTCCGGAAACCCGCTGAACCCAACGCCGCGGATGCGCACCGCCAGAGCTTCATCGAAGGCCATCGTGCGCGAATGTCACCACATGGAGCCGAGTCCTCGAGGAACAATTCGAGGGGCCGGACGAGGCCCAGGAATTTCAGGCGCTTGGCCGCCCCGTCAGAAAAATCGTCCTGCGTGTCGAAGTGGCGGACCTTCGGTCGTCGCGACAGCAGAGCCGCGGTTTACCCTCCGGCCGATGACCGTCCGGAACCCCGATTTCATCCCGATGGAGGCACGACGATGAAGTTCATGATCCTGGTCAAGGCAAGCAAGGATTCCGAAGCAGGGGTCCTCCCGAGCGAGCAGCTTCTCGCCGAGATGGGGAAGTACAACGAGGAGCTGGTGAAGGCCGGCGTGCTGCTCGCCGGCGAGGGCCTGCACCCGAGCTCGAAGGGCGCGCGCGTCCGGTTCTCCGGGACGAAGCGGACGGTCATCGACGGGCCCTTCACCGAGACGAAGGAGCTGGTGGCCGGCTTCTGGATGATCCAGGTGAAGTCGAAGGAAGAGGCGATCGAGTGGGTCAAGCGCGTCCCCAACCCCATGGGTGAGGAGTCCGAGATCGAGATCCGCCAGGTGTTCGATGCGGAGGACTTCGCACCGAGCGACCCCACGGGCGAGCACCGCGCGAAGGAGGCGGAGCTCCGCGCCATCTCCGAGGGCCGGCGCCGCTAGGCACCTGAGCCAAACGCGCGCGTCGGCTGCCCCTCGAGCACACCGAGGCGCGCGCGCTGCTCGGCGTGGCCGCAGTCATCGTGACGGGGATGGCCCACTGCCACCCCGTCGTTCAACGTGAAGCCCCTCAGGACTCCAGGTACTTGCGGAGCGGCTCCCAGTACATCTTGTGCCAGCCGCCGTCGAGGTGCTCCCGCGCGTCATCCGGCACACCGTCCTGCTCGAAGACGAGCCGTGTCTTGCCGCCCTCCTCACGCAGCTCGAAGCGCGCGATGGAGAACACGCCCTCGGGCCACGTCCTGGCGCGCCAGGCCTGGACGATCCGGGTGCTGGGCACGAGCGCCACGTTGCGGCCGTGGATCTGACCCCCGAAGCACGAGAATGCCCCGCCCTCGTCGGTACTGACCTCGGCGGGAGCGCCCGTGAAGCTGGCGTGCTGCGCGGAGCTCATCAGGGCCTGATAGACCTTGGCAGGGGCGGCGGCGAAGGTGACTTCGTGGCGAATCTGAGGCACGTGGCTTCTCCTCCGACGTGGGGGTTCCGACGGGAATCCGCCGGGCTTGACGTCGGTTAACCGGTTAGTTAACTGTTCTCGTGAGCGATGGCAAGAACCTCTTCCGTGAAGGCCGATGACGTCCGGCTGGACGCTGTGTTCTCCGCGCTGGCGGACCCGACGCGGCGGCGCATCCTCCAGCGCCTCTCGCGGGGGCCGGCGTCCGTGGGAGAGCTCGCCGAGCCCTTCGCGATGTCGCTCCCCGCGGTGTCCAAGCACCTCAAGGTGCTCGAGGACGCGGGGCTGATGCAGCGCGAGCGCGACGGACGGTTCCATCGCTGCCACCTCGACGCGCGTCCGCTCGAGAGGGCAGGCGAGTTCATCGAGCACTACCGCGCCTTCTGGGAGGGGACGCTCGAGCAGCTCGCCCGGTACCTCGAGGAAGACGATGAGAACCGCTGACGCAGTGAAGGGACCTCACCCGTGACGGACAACGACGTTCCACAGGCAGGCGACGTCGCGCTCGTCGTCCGCCGCACCATCCGCGCGCCGGTGGGGCGCGTGTTCGACGCATGGACACAGCCGGAGCACCTGCGCCGGTGGTGGGGGCCTGGTGGGCCGGTTCGCTGCCCGGATGCCGAGGTGGACCTGCGCGTGGGCGGCCGCTACCGCATCGCCAACGCGTTCCCCGATGGGAGGGTGGTGTGGATCGTGGGCGAGTTCGAGCTCGTCTCACCGCCCCATCGGCTCGTCTACAGCTGGCGCCTGGAGCCGGGGACGCAAGAGCCCGAGCGCGTCACGGTGCGGTTCGAGCCGAAGGACGGTGCGACCGAGGTCATCGTCGTCCACGAGCGCATCGCGAGCCAGGCCTCGCGCGACGAGCACGAGAAGGGGTGGAACGGCTGCCTCGATGGTCTTGCGGCGTACCTCGGCGGTGAGCAGGGCTGAGGTTCGCTCGCAGTGGGCGTCAGCCGCGCCCGAACGTCTCCCGGACGGCCGGGTGCTTCGCGATGCGACCGAGCGCTTCACGCAGCAGCGTGACGCCCGGCTCCACACGATGCCACGTCGAGGCGCCGCTCGGGTGAGGCAGCGGGACTGCATCGCACTCGACGCCGTGGAAGCGCACCCTGTGCACGGTCCCCACCACCTCCGTGAGCAGCCGCTTCTCCCCGAGCACTTGCTCGATGGCGAGCGTACCCACGGGGAGGATGAGCTCCGGCCGGAGCAGCGTCACCTCGCGCGAGAGGAAGGTGCCACAGCGCGCAATCTCGTCCGCATCCGGGCGGCGGTCCCCGCTCTTCGCCTTCCCGGGAAAGCAGCGCGCCACGGCCGTCATGTAGACCGCGTCCCGGAACGACTGCTCGTCGACGCCGAGCGTCTCGTGGAACCAGCGGAAGAGCGTCTTGCCCGCGGTCCATGCGAAGGGGCGGCCCAGGCTTTCCTCGTGCACACCGGGCGCCTGGCCGATGAGCACCACCTTGCTCGCGATGGCGGGGCCGTGCACCGCGTGCCCCTTCATCGAAGGGCACAGGCGGCACGCCTGCAGCTCGCGGTGAAGCCGTCTCAGCTGGGTCGTCACTTCCACGCGCGGAGGGATAACAGGTCGGAGCCGCCCCTTCCCGGGCGTCTGGATGGCTGCTCGGCATGGGGACTGCCTGCTGGCTTCCCTGCGAGCCTCAGCGCCCGGGCGCCTCCGAGAGCGCCTTCACGTGCCGCAGCACGCGCCCGTGGATGGTGCCGATGAGGACGTCGGACCAGAGGCGCCAGTAGGCTGCGGGACCGAGGTCCAGCGTGTACCAGGTGCTGCCCTCCAGCCGCGTGCGCCCTCCGGGCAGCGGTACCAGGCGGAACTCGCCGCGCTGCGAGCGCAGGTAACCATCCAGGTGGGGCGGATGCACGTTCGTGTACGGGCTCCACTCGGTCATGGGAGCGGGCTGCGCGGTCACGTCGAAGGAGAGGCGGCGCGGCGGCTCCCAGTGGGTGATGGGCTCGACGAAGGGGCCGGTGGAGAACTCGCAGTAGCGGATGGCGCCGACCCCCGAGCCCTCGATGCGTGCACGTCGCGGGGACGCGATGCCCAGCTGGAAGACCCACTCCGTCTCCCGCGGGAGCTCCGCGAAGCCGATGACGTGGGGCCAGACCTGCTCGGGCGCCGCGTCGATCTCCACGGACGAGGCGACCTCGTAGACGGGGAGCGGCCTCCGCGCCGGCAGCGCCTCGAAGCCTGCGAGCAGCGGCAGCAACACGAGCAGCAGTGTGGCCTCGGCGCCCGGGACGCGCGGCTCGCCGGAACGCAAGGCCAGGGCCCGGCCGACGAGCGCCCCCAACAGACTGCCCACCACCGCCGGCGGCGCCGCCATGGCCACGCAGATGGCGCCCTCCAGCGCGAAGAGCAGCGTCAACCCGCCGGCCAGCACGACGGTGAGCGTGGCGGCCCCCACCGTGGCGGCCACCGTGTGACGTGTCCCGCGGTTGAGGGCGTAGCCGCTGATGACACCCATCACCACCGGCGTCCCGACGAAGAGCGCACTCCCGTAGGCACGGAGGACGTAGACGGAGAACGCCACCATCAGCAGTGCGAACAGCGCACCGGCCATCACGCCCAGCAGCGCGCTGCGCATCCGCCCGCTCACCGGCGCGGACTCCGGCGCGGAGCCCCTGGCTGGGCGCTCCCGTGTCGGCAGCAGGCAGAGCGACAGCATCACCAGGTAGTTCAACCCGGGCACGAGGAACAGCAGGGCCCAGGCGGCGTGGAGGCCTGCGTCCCAGACGCGGCGGAGCGTGAGAGAGAGCCCCACCCAGGCGAACGGAAGGCTCCCGAGCAGCAGCGTCCAGAGGAGCCAGTGCGGCGCGCGCTCCAGCTCCAGGCGCTGGCTGAGCAGTGGGTTGACGTAGGCGAGCGGGGACCACCACCGCCCCATGGCCACGAACACGAGCAGTGCGTCGACCCCGTACTTGAGGGCCATGAGGCTGAAGCCGGTCAGGGCGTAGGCCCGTGGGCTGACCGGGGTGTCCAAACGGAAGAGGAATGCGGCGAGCTCGGCCGGACGGCGGGGAATTTCGGGCATGTGCGGGTCTCCGCCAGGGACATACCGGAACGTGCCCAACCGGTCGCGCGGCGGGGCTCGAAACCGTAGGGCAGGGGCGGCATCGAGAGCAGCCCTCCTGCTATCCTCCCCGGGTGCTTCCCCGCATCGACCGCATGCGTCTGCGTCCGCCTCTCCTTCGGGCGGACGTGGTCGTCCGACCCAGGCTTGCGAGGTTGAGGGAGCACGCGGCGTCCCACCCGCTCGTCCTCATCGAGGCGGACGCCGGGTACGGCAAGACGACGTTTGCGGGGGAGCTCGCCGCACAGAGGCTCACCGTCTGGTACTCGCTCTCCGCGAGCGACCGGGACCCGTCGATGTTCCTCGCGCACCTGCTGTACGCACTGGACGCGGTGTGCCCGGGCATCGCGGACTCCCTCGCACACGCCGTGACCGGACCCGCGAGCCACGACTGGCCGGAGCTCATCGACCACATCACCGGAGAGCTCGACGCGCGGCTGGCGGCGGACACGTACGTCATTCTCGACGACTTCCACTCCGTGGAGGGCTCGGGCATCGGCGCCATCGTCGAGCGCTTCGTGGACCGGCTGCCTCGCCGGGTGCACCTGCTCGTCACGGCGCGCACCCACGTCCTGAGCCAGGCCGTCATCCGCTGGAAGGCCGCGGGGGACCTCTTCCTCGTGGGACGTGCGGACCTCGCCTTCACCCCGGACGAGGTCCTCGCGTTCTACGCGCACCGCTTCGGCGTCACCCTCACCCCCGAGCAGGCCGCGCTGATGAGCGGGGAGACGGAGGGATGGCCCATCGCGATGCAGCTGTTCGGACAGCACCTGCGCGACAGCGGAGAGCGGCTGGAGGCGCTCGTCGGTCGGCTCCCCAAGGGGCGGCAGGAGATCTTCGCCTACCTCAGTGACCAGGTCCTCGCGGTACAGTCGGCGGAGGTGCGCGAGCTCCTGCTCCAGACGGCGTGCCTGCAGCAGGTGGACGCGCCGGTCTGCGCGGCCCTGCTGGAGCTTCCCGATGCCACAGCGACGCTCGAGCAGGTGGTGGAGTCAGGCCTGTTCTGCGTCACCGCGGCCGGAGGTGTTCACCGCTACCACCATCTGTTCCGTGACTTCCTGCGGTCCCAGCTCCCGCCCGAGACGCTGCGCGCCAACCACCGCCGGGCCGCCGCCCACTACCGCGCGCACGGCCAGCTGGACGACGCCGTCCACCATGCGCTGGCCGGTGGAGACCTCGAGGCCGCGGCGACGGACCTCGAGTTGCTCGGCGACGCACTCATCGCCTCGGGCCGCTACCTCACGCTGCTCGGCTGGAGCGACCAGCTTCCCGCCGGGCTGAGGGCCTCGAGAGCGCGGCTCCTGCTCCAGCGCAGCCAGGCCCTGCGGTTTCTCAGCAGGTTCCGCGATGCTGCCGACGACTTGAGGGCGGCCGGTGCGGTGTACCTGGCGCGCGAGGACGTCCCCGGCGCGTTCGACGCCGACGAGGCCGAAGCGCGCATCTACCTCGACACCGTGCAGGCTGCTCGCGCCTACGCCGTCCTGGTCCGCATGGGGTGGCGACGCCGCGGGCTCGATGCCGGGCGCCGCTGGCGATGGCGGATGATGGTGGCGGAGACCCGCGTCAACCAGGGCCGGCTCGATGCGGCCCTCAAGGCGTACCAGCGGCTCGGGAAGGTGCCGGGTGACCGCGAGCTGGTCCGGCTCCTCGTCCGACGAGGAGAGCTGCACAAGGCCGTGTCGCAGCTCGAGCGCTCCGGCACCGACCTGGACGAGCGCGTCCCGCACTCTCACCGGGAGCGGGATGCCCTCCTGGCGTGGGTGTATGGACTGCTCGGGGATGCAAGCCGTGCAGAGATGCATGCCAGGACCGGCATGGCCCGCGGCGAGCAGCTCCGCTCGCCCATCGTCACCTGTGTCTGCACCAGCCGGCTCGGCCACGCGCTGCTCGGGGCACGCCCGGATGATCCGGAACGAGCGCTCGCGGTGTACGGGGAGGCGCTTCGGATTGCGGAGCAGATCGAAGTCCCCCGCTTCGCCGCGGAGGCGCTCATCGGTCTCACGGTCGCTTCGGCCCGCAATGGAGATGCGGTTGCCACGTGGCGCCATGGCCAGAGGGCCCTGGAGGTGCTCGAGGTCGTCGGGGACAGGTATGTGGCTGCCATTGCCAGACTCGCCCTCGGAATCGGCGCCGCCGAGCTCGGTCATCCCGATGCAGAGAAGTGGCTCGAGGACGCGGGGCGGGAGGCGCAGCGCTGTGGTGACAGGTACATGCCGCTGCTGTCGCAGGTGTGGCGCGCCCAGCTTGCGCTGACCCGCGGTGACGAGGCGGCGTTTGCACCGCTGGCAACCGCGGCATTGCAAGCCATGCGGAACGATGGACTCGAGACGGTCCTCGCACGCTCTCCGTGGCTGGGGTTGCGGTCTGCGGAGGCCCGGGTCGCCTGGCTGCGGTCTGCGGCTCGGCTTCCCAGCGTGGGAAGCTACGCGGGCTACCTGCTCCGGCAGCTCCAGCCGGCGGGCGATGGGACGGTGACGAGCGGGTCGGCGGAGGGTGGAGAACGGATGAACAACCCCCTCACCCTTTCCCTCTCCCAGAGGGAGAGGGGAGTGGCGCGGGGAGACGTGCCGGCGCTGGCGGTTCGTCTACTCGGGACGTTCGAGGTGCTTCGCGACGGTGCGCCGATTGACGCACGGAGGTGGGCACGTCGCAAGGCGCGGGACCTGTTCTGGCTGCTGTGCACGCGGCCGCGTCGCTCCCTCCAGCGCGAAGAGGCGGTCGAGGCGCTGTGGCCCGGAGACGACCTCGAGCCGAGCACGGTCCGCTTCCGCGTGGCTCTGCACGCGCTCAATGACGTGCTGGAGCCCGAGCGGACGCCGCGCACACCCACGCGCTTCGTCCACTCCGCAGGGGACCAGGTGACGCTGGATGCCGGCGTGTGGCTCGACGTCGACGAGTTCCTTCGGCATGCACGCCTCTCCAGGCGGGAGGCGAGTCCTGCGCGTGCGCTCGAGCTCGCGCAGCACGCGCTGGAGCTACATCGAGGTCCTCTTCTCGCCGAGGCTCCGTTCCTCGACGGCATCGAGTCCCTGCGCGAGGCGGTCCGGACCGCGTTCGTGGACGTGGCGCTCGCAGTCGGGGAGGGCGCGCTCTCGCGGGGTGACTTCGACCAGGCCCGAGAGCTCGCGCTGCGGGTCCGTGGAGAGGACCCGTTCCAGGAGCTCGCCTATCGGCTCCTTGCCCGTGTGTCGCTGGCGACGGGTGACGTGGCTGGCGCACAGAGAGTTGCGGATGAGTGCCGTTCACGTCTGGTGGCCGAGCTCGGCGTGCAACCGTCGTGGCGGCTCGCGGACCTCACCGCCTTGCGGCACGCGTGACGGCGACACCCGCAGGCACGAGCATCGAGCCCACTCACTCCCACGTCGACACGGACTCACTGGCCACCACTTCCCGTCCCGCGAGCGGTGCCAGGAGCGGTGCGACGAGCAGGGCCCCTTGCAGCGCAAGGCACGCACCCCGCACGAGGATGATGGGCGCTGCCACCTCCGCGTTCGCCGCGGGTGCGTGCGCAAGGACGAGCGCGGAGGCCATCCCCCACGCGAGCAGAAGGCCTACACCGGGCACGGCGGCGTGCACCGGCAGGAGGCGCCGCCAGCGCGAGAGGTAGAGCGTGCCCCAGAGGACCGCCAGCGCGCCCACCCATGGCGCGCCGGTGAAGGTGGCGTAGTGCCCCAGCGTGACGCCCAGGCCCACCGCGGGGGAGAACCACGTGAGGACGCGCAGGCCGACGAGCGCGGAGAGGAAGAGGAAGGGCACGCAGAGCAGCCCCTGGACGACCCACACCGCGAGCGCTGCGGAGCCCTCCGCCTCACCGTAGTCCGCGCGGCTCCAGTGGCTGGGCCAGACGCTGTGCGCACCGAGCGCTGCCGCCAGCGTCACCGCGAGAGCCGTGAGGCCCCAGATGCTCCACCCCACTGCGCGCATCCCCCGACCTCCGGGAGGAGGGCGTGCTGCCACACCCGCTCGCAGGCTAGAGAGGCCACGCGTTGGAGCGCGATGCCAGCGCCTCGCATCCGTCCTGCGCCACGCATTCCCCGACGCGGAGTGTGAGCACGCGGACTCCTGCGGTGCGGAGGAGGCGACCCTCGCCTCTCCGGTCGGGTGCCTCCCGGCGTGCGCCCACATCGACGTCACCACCTTCGTGCACGACCGCCTGCACCGTCCCTACCTTGTGTCGACGGAGGTACGGCGCATGTTCCTCGAGCTCTCCGAGCAACAGGCCCGCGAGTTGAGCGAGGTCCTCACCACGGCGATCCGGGAGCTGTACGACGAAGTCGCGCACGCAGACCACCGCGAGTACCGCGAGGCGCTCAAGTCACGGCTCGAGCACCTCGAGGCCGTGCAGCGCCAGCTCGAGAACACGCTGGCGGGCAGCGAGGCCTACGCCTGAGGGTC
>JAKEEX010000548.1 GCA_022616315.1 Myxococcaceae bacterium | reverse complement strand
GCGGCCGGTGACGAATGGGTGGAGGAGGCAGGTGCGGAAGGGACGTCAGTACCTCTCTCCACTCCTGCAGTGCCGACGCCTTGTGTGCGAGCGGTGTCGGCGGTGGGGGTGCACCCCTGTCCCCAGGGTGCAGCCCGTGCACCTGTGCTCCCCCAAGGTCCCCCGTCCCCCCAGAGCGCCCGCCCCTCACCTCGCAGCGGTGGCACCGGCACGCCCGCGGCAGCCAGAGCGCCCGCAGGCCAGCACGGGAGCGCACCCGCGTCACTCGCGGCGCACTGTGCCTCCCGCACCCCTGCCGACTTCATCCGCGCCGTGAGTCAGGCGGACCCTCCGCGGCTACCACCGTCGGGCGGCGCAAGTAGACAGTATTGATGTCCGGGGGGCCTAGACCGGAGCCACCGGCACCACCTGCTCGTCGCTGCTCGGCTTGCTGCGCGGCGCCTCGCACGGCTGCGCGTCGATGGACGTGTCGTTCGCGGTGCAAGCGCCGCACGCGCTCATGTCGAACTGCCAGCGGTGGCGCGGACACACGAGGTAGCGCCCCTCCTCCACCCACGCGTGCGTGAGGTCCGCACCCTGGTGCGGGCAGAAGCGGCGCACAGAGAAGTGCTGGTCCCCAACCTTCACCACGATGCGCTCGTCCTTGCGCGCCTCCGCTTCGCGGACGGTGTCGCAGAACGCGACCAGGTCCTCCACCTCTCCGGCGAGGAAGCCGTGGAGGATGGCGTCGTACGTGTCCGGCGTGCGGCTGAGGCGCAGCCGGAAGGACAGCATGAAGTCCTCCCACGTCATCTTCCGGTCGAGCACGCGGGCCACGTTGCCGGCGGCCACCGTGAAGACGTAGCGCGGCTCCTCGCGCACCTCACGCACCACCTCCACGGTTTGCGCGCGGAAGTCCACCCGCATCCACTCCCCGGGACGCTCGCTCAGGCCCACGTAGAGCGGCACCCCCACGCGGTCCGCGAGCGTGAGGCGCGCGAGCTTCTCCTCCAGCTCCTTGCGCAGGCGGCCGAAGAGGAGGTCCACCTCCTCGCGCATCAGGTTGCGGCGCCTCGCGCGGAAGAGGCCCTCCATGTCCCGCGCGTAGGCCTTCACGTAGGGCTCGAAGGTCTCCTCCGTGAAGCGCTCGGTGCCGAGCTCCTCGACCTCCACGGTGACGGCATCCACCCTGTCTCCGGGCATGAGGTTCAACAGCCGGGGAGCAGCGCCCTTCAGCCGGCGGCCCAAGTAGTCGAAGAACACCGGCGCGCGCGGGAAGATGTTCACCTTCTCGAAGTTGAGGTGGAGCAGGTCCGGGTCCAGGAAGCACACCGGGCCCGCGGACGCGATGAAGGCGCGCGGTTGCACTGCCTCCACCGCGCGCGAAACCGCCTCGAACTTGCTCATCTGCTTCTTGCGCGACACCTCTTCGTAGGTGGCGCGGTCGTACTCGTAGCAGGTGGGGTGCCAGATGGCGCCGGAGAACTGCGCGGTGAAGACGTCGATGGCGCCTTCTTCCGACACGATGCGCGGCAGGCGGTCGTGGATCTTGCAGTCGTTGAGGTCGAGGAACGAGCGTCCGCCGGACTTCACGAGCAGCGCCGAGTCGCGGTTGAGCCCGGAGTCGGTGATGAAGAGACGAAGGCTCCCGCCGGAGATGGGCAGGCGCTCGCCGTCTCCCAGCACCGCGATCTGCTCGAAGCCCAGCGCCTCCAGGTGACGCTGCAAGGCGCGCCGCTGGAAGCGCCCGAGGACGAGGGTGACGTTGCGCTTGTCCGTGAGCGAGGCCAGGAAGCCCGGGTCGAAGTGGTCCCGGTGCTCGTGGCTGACGAAGACGTAGCGCTCCTTGCTGCCATCCGCGAGCCGGCTGCGGACGTGGTCCGCGAGGTGGTGGTTGCGCGGGAGCTGCATCCATGACGAGTCGAACGCGCCCTCCGCGGAGAGCCAGGGGTCCGTGACGACCACCGCCTCCGCCGTCTCCACCAGGAAGCCCGCGTGACCCAGGTAGGTGATGTGCATTCGCACTCGCTCCCCCCGCGGTGTGGTGAAGGCGCTGGCTCGAGCGGCCCGGGCCAGAGGGCCCATGAGCCCACCGCAGGCGCAGGAAGGGTGGGAAGCGCACGCGGGGGCGGCCACGTGGCCTCCGGTTGGGGATAGCGTCCGGGGGTGGACAGGCAGGGGAAGCAGGCGGGCAGCCGGCCGGGCCCCCGGACGGGTGCGACGGACGCGGCGCCGGTGCTTCTCCTCCTGCGTGCGCCTCGGTTACAACGCGGGGGCGCCCCGGGGGAGGGGCGGCGGGGGGATGCCCTGGAACGTCGGATGTCGGGTGGCCCGATGCGGCGGGTCTGCGTGGAGCTCGGCGTGGTGGCCGGGGTCGCGGGGGTCTACCTCGCGCTCGCCCTCCTCGGGCTGAAGGTGGTGGTGGTGGCCCAGCAGGTGAGCCCGGTGTGGCCGCCGGCCGGCTTCGCGCTGGCTGCGGGCTTCATCCTGGGCCGTCGCGCGTGGCCCGGGGTGTGGATGGGTGCACTGATTGCCAACCTCTCCACCGGAGCGCCGTGGCCCGTTGCGCTGGCCATCGCCGTGGGCAACACGCTCGAGGTGGTGGTGGGCACCTCGCTCCTGCGTCGCGCGGGCTACCGTGCCGAGCAGGACCGGACGCGCGACGTCCTCGCCCTGGTCGTGGGCCCCGCGATCGTGGGCACGCTCGTCAGCGCCGCGGTGGGCGCCGGGGCGGTGTGTGCGTCGGGGCTCGCGCCGTGGACCCTGTACTCACGGGCCCTGGGGGTGTGGTGGGTGGGGGACGCGATGGGCGTCCTGGCGCTGGCTCCCGTGTTGCTGTCCTGGCGCACCGTGAGCTGGAGCCGGTTGACGTCGCGGGAGGTGGACGAGCGCGCGCTCCTGCTCGTGCTGCTGTTCATCGCGTGTGCGGTGGTGTTCGGTCAGCGGCCCACGCACGACACCGGGCTGTTCGCGCAGGCCTTCCTCCTGTTCCCCTTCGCCATCTGGGCGGCGCTGCGGTTGCGCGTGCCCGAGGCGGCGCTGGTGACACTGCTCATCTCCACGGGAGCGACGGTGGGCACCGCGCTCGGGATCGGCCCCTTCGCCTCGGAGCCCGCGATCGACGGAATGTTCGTGCTCCAGCTCTTCATCGCCGTGCTGGCGCTCACCTCGCTCCTGCTCAACGGCGCGCGCGTGGAGGGGCTCGCGGCCATGGCGCAGCTGAAGCTCCTGGCCGCTGCGATGCGCTCGACCGAGGAGGGGCTGCTCGTGCTGGAGCCCGAGCCCGGACGGGGCGCGCGCGTCCTCTTCGCCAACTCCGGCTTCTGGCAGATGAGCGGCTGGACGGAGGCGGAGCTGCAGGAAGGCGGTCTCGCCGTGCTGGTCGGCGCTTCGACTCCGGAGGAGTTCCTCCCGCGGCTCGAGTACGCGGTGCGCGAGGGGGGCTCCTTCTCCGGAGAGGCGATGCTCCGGCGGCGCGATGGGGGTGATTTCATCGCGGAGCTGCAGCTGTCGCCCGTGCGCGAGGACGGGGAGGTGGCCACCCACTTCGTGGCCACCGTGCGCGACGTGAGCGAGAAGCGCCGCCTCCAGGAGCAGCTGGCGCTCTCCGAGCGGATGGCCTCGGTGGGACGCCTTGCGGCCGGCGTCGCGCACGAGGTGAACACGCCGCTCGCCTACGTCCTCACCCACCTGGAGGCGCTCAAGCGCCAGCTGATCAGCGCTCCCCTCCGCGCGCATCCGCAGGCACCCGTGCTGCTCGAGTCCGTGACGCGGGCGAAGGAGGGGGGCGAGCGGGTGCGCCACATCGTCCGCGACCTCCGTGTCTTCGCGCGTGATGCGCGCGAGGAGCGCAGGCCGGTGGACCTCAACGAGGTGGTGGAGACGGCGCTCACCCTCACCCGCGCGGAGCTGAGGCACCGCGCGACGGTCGTCCAGCGGCGCTCGTCCGTGCCTCTCGTGGCGGCCAACCGGGCCCGGCTCGAGCAGGTGCTGGTCAACCTGCTGATGAACGCGGCCCAGGCCCTCCCGGAGGGAGAGGCGGCGGCGCACGAGGTGGAGGTGCGCACGGAGAGCGACGCCTCCGGACGTGTCCTGGTGGTGGTGCGTGACACGGGGAAGGGTATTCCCGCGGAGCACCTGCCGCGCATCTTCGAGCCCTTCTTCACGACCAAGCGCGTGGGCGAAGGGATGGGCCTGGGGCTCGCGATCTGTCACGAGATCATTTCGGGCCTCGGGGGGGACATCTCCGTGCAGAGCACGCTGGGCCGTGGCACCAGGGTGACGGTCGCGTTGCCCGCAGCAGCCGACGCCTACCTCGAAGCCGCCCTCACCCACCGCGAACCGCCCCCGCCAGCTCAGCCCGTGGACGGAGGAGAAGTCCCGTTCGTCGCGGGAGCAGGAACCCCAGGTTCCCCTCTTTCCCAAATAGCCCCTCTCCCCCTGGGAGAGGGACAGGGTGAGGGGGCTGTGACACCCACCCCCGTCCTCACTTCCTCCACCCGAAGGTCCGTCCTCGTCGTGGACGACGAGATCCGCATGGGCCTCTCCATGCAGCTCCTCCTCCAGCCGGACCACGACGTCGCGACGACGACGAGTGCGCAGGAGGCGCTGGACTGGATCCTCTCCGGGCGTCGCTTCGACATCATCTTCTGCGACCTGCAGATGCCGCACATGAGCGGCATGGAGCTCCACACGCGCCTGCGTGAGCACGCTCCGGACGTCGCGGAGCGGATGGTCTTCCTGACGGGCGGGGCCTTCACGACGGCCGCGAGGGAGTTCGTCCGGACGGTGCACAACCGCGTGCTGGAGAAGCCGGTCCCACCGGACCTGCTCCTGTCCACCATCTCCGAGGCGCCCGGGCTGCCCCGCTCGGCGGCCTGAGGGACGACCGGGAGCGCCCGTACGGTCCCACGGAGGCACTCCGGCCGTGCTCCGGTTCACGGCCCGTGCCCGGCCGGGTATAAGGCCACTCCG